>CAYWON010000028.1:0-50898 GCA_964459885.1 uncultured Archangium sp. | reverse complement strand
GCGGGGATGACCGACGCCGCGGTGCTGCTCTTGGCGCCGTGCTCACAGCCGTAGCTGCCGCACAGCGTGCAGTACACGCACGCGTCGCGACCGCGGTACGGCCGGCTGACGATGCCGCGCGCGGTGGGGATGGCGTGCCAGCCGAGCGACTTCGCCGCGCGGTCGATCTCCTGCGCGACCGGGTGCTCGGTCAGCGGCGGCAGCGGGTAGTTGCCCTTGCGCGGCTCGAGGAACGGGTGGGGCACCGCGTTGCCGCTGACGCCCAGCTCGGCCTCGGCCTTGTCGTAATACGGCGCGAGGTCCGCGTAGGTGATGGGCCAGTCGACGACGGTGCTGCCCTTCGGCGCGCCGAGCTCCGTCTTCATGCGGAAATCGACGGGCTTGAGCCGGTAGAAATACCCGCTCATGTGCACGGTGCCGCCGCCCACGCAGTTGGCGGTCCACGCTTCGTTGCTGCGCGTGAAGGGTTGATCGCCGCCCAGCCGCCAGAGGTGTGGCTCGTCCCACGGGAGCGGCATGAAGAAGTTGCGCCGCGAGTTGAGGATCTCGTCGTGCACGAAGTCTTCCTGGCGGTACCAGGCGCCCTTCTCGAGCACGACGACCTTGAAGCCCGCGCGGCCCAGCTCGAGCGCCAACGGCCCGCCGCCAGCGCCCGAGCCCACGATGCACACGTCGACCGTCTCCAGCGCCATCGTCAGCAGCCCTTCCCGCCGCCGCAGATGAGCTGGTGCAGCTTCTGGCTTCCGTCGTACGGCGCCCTGGGGTCGCCCTTCACGTTGCGACCCACGAGAGAGAAGCCGACCAGCTTCCAGCCCACCTCGCCCTGGTTGCCGCCGTAGCTCGGGTCGCCGAGGAAGCCCTCGAGCACCAGCACCACCAGCATCTCGTACCAGCGCGCTTCGCCGCTCTTGTCGGGCGAGTCCTTGAAGAGGGTGAGCAGCTCGTCTTGCTGCGCGGCCGTCGCTTCGTGGAACGGCTTCTTGAACATGCGCTGCGCGCGTCGCTCGAGCGCGGCGAGGCCGGGCACGAAGTTCTGCTTCATCTGCGCGAGCTGCTCGGTCTGCAGCATGCGGTCGATGTACTCGGGCACCTGCGCGTCGAGCGCACCCGGGTCTTCATCGCGCGGAATCACGCGGTCCACCGCGGCGCTCAACGTCAGCCACTCGGCGTTGGTGAAGGTTCGGTGCGAGGTGCTGAGCGCCTCGGGCTTCGCAGGCGGCGGGGCGGGCGGCGTGTCTTTCTTGCACGCGCTGCCCAGCAGCACGGTGCCACCGCCCAGAAACGTGAGGCGCCGCACGAAGACCCGGCGCGAGAAGTCGTCGTCGAACTCCATCGAGGGGCGCGAGTGTTCGCGCAAGCGCGCGCCGTTGCAAGAAGAGGGGTGTCCACCCCACTGCCGTTGACAGTCCTCCACAGGTGTCTGTGCGGGCGAATTGGCTACGATACCGCGCGCTCATGACCCGCTTCGCTCTTGTGACTCTCGCGTTGTTCTCGTTGATGGCGTGCCCGATGGAACCCGGGCCCGATGGCGGCACCGGCGGCGGCAGCGGCGGTGGTGGGGGCGGCAGCAGCACCGACCCGTTCATCATCAGCGAGCTCGACGGCACCGCGCGGCAGACCGTGCAGTTCGCCATCGCCGTCGACCCGGCGACCGAGCGCGTGGGCGTCGCGTACTACACGCCGGCCGGCACCGAGACGTACATGGGCACGCCCGATTTCCACCTGAAGTACCTCGAGTGGCGTCAGGGGCAGATCGTGACCGCGCCGGAGATCATCGCCACGGTGCAGCGCTTCGTGGGCCTGTCGCTGTTGTTCGACCCGGCCAACGGCGAGCCGCTCGTGGCGTTCCTCGGCGGCGCGCCGGAAGTGGGCACGTCGATCTTCTGGTACCAGAGCGACGCGGTGCTCGCGCGCCGCACCAGCAGCGGTTGGGTCGAGACCATCATCGCGGCGACAGGTGATCAGGTGACCTGCGGCAACCCGGTGAGCGACCGCGGCTTCCTTGTCGGCTTGTGGCCGGCGATGGCGTTCGACCCGACGGGGAAGTTCTATTTCGCGTACCGCGACGCGCATAACGGCCAGTTCGCGATGCAGGACTACAACGCGTCTGACGTCGAGCTCTGGGAAGGCACGAGCATTCCGCCCACGACGCCGACGTGCCTCGCGCAGGGC
Organism: uncultured Archangium sp.; assembly: GCA_964459885.1. GTDB lineage: Bacteria > Myxococcota > Myxococcia > Myxococcales > Myxococcaceae > Archangium_A. The sequence goes on along the minus strand of CAYWON010000028.1, from coordinate 48,726 downwards.
GGCAACAACAAGGACGCGTGGGGTGGCCACCTGCAGATGATCATCGGCCGCGATGGGCAGCCCGCCATCATCTACGACCAGATGCCGAACTCGTCTGACACCAACGGCAGCAACGTCATCTTCCAGCGCCGCCAGACCAACGGCACGTGGACGCCCGCGGGCTCGCTCATCACGGTGGCCAACACGCAGACCGGCGCGTCGCTCGCGTTCGACGAGACCATTGGCTACGGCATCGCGTTCATCGAGCGCTCCGACAGCCAGCTGGGCTACGTGCGCTCGCCCGACGGCGTGACGTGGAGCACGCGGCAAGAGGTGTTCGGCTCGGGCACCGGCGGTTGGTACCCGTCGCTGGCGATGGACCCGGTCAATCACGAGCCGGCGATCGCCTTCTACATCTGCAGCCCGCGCAGCTCGGTCGCCGAGACCAACTGCATCACGTCGGAGGACCGCTTGGTCGTCACGCAGCGCGTGGTGAACCAGTGGCGCGAGACCATCGTCGACGAGGCTGGCGCGTGGAGCCCGAAGCTCGCGTTCTTCGCGTCAGGCAAGAAGGTCATCGTGTACCGGCAGCCGGCGGCGCTCGATGGTGCGTCAGCGGTGCCCAACGCGGGCGCGTTGAAGATCGCGGTGGAGCGATGAAGCGACTGGCGTTGCTGTTCGTGCTCGCGTCGTGCGGGCTCGACAACTCGCTGGGCGGGAGCCTCGGCGAGGTGTTCCCCATCGACATCTCGAGCGCGGAGGTCGCGCGCAATGACGAGGCGATGCAGGTGACGTACTTCCGCAACCGCGGCGTGTTCCTCGACGTGGTGGCGCGCGTGTCGGTGTCGCTGCGCGTCGATGGCACCGCAGAAGACGGCGGCTCGGCGTACCTGGTGCCGACGCCCGGCACGAAGATCGAGGTCGTGGGTGAGTACGCGCCAGGCAACCCGCGCTGCGCCGTCACCAACGCGCCGGGTGGCGAGCCGGTGCGCAACATGCCGCGCATCAAGCGTGGTGACTTCATCATCACCGAAGGCGGCGGGCTCGGTGAGGTGACGGCCGGCAACTTCTCGGTGCTCTTCGAGTCTGAGGGCGGCGACGTGGGGTTTGGTCGCACGCTCTTCGGCAACTTCAAGGGCGAGCTGCGCGACGCGGGCTTCGGCGAGCTGCCGTAGCCGTCACGCCCGCTCGAGGAACACGCGCAGGTTGGTCGACGTGCCCGCGATGACGACCGCCCAGCGCTCCACCGTGCGGTAGCCGTCGAGCTCGATGCGCACCTGGTGCGGGCCCGACGACAGCGTCAGCGTGTGCGGCGTGGTGCCCATGTACTTGCCCGCGACGAAGATCTTCGCGGCCGCGGCGGCGCCACGCGCGGTGACGACCACGCGCAGCTGACCGGAGTTGGGGATCACCTCGACCGGGTTCTTCTCGCGTGTGCGCTCGTCGGTGTCGGCCGCGGCGATGTCGGGCCTTTCGACGCGGAGAATCACGGTCTTCTGTTCACCTGACACGTTGGTGGCGCCGAGCTCCGGCACGCCGGGCACTGAGAGCACGTCGCTGTTCGAGGCCTCAGGCGTCGAGTCGACGGAGTTGGAAGACGCGACCGGCGGTGGCGGCTTCGGCTCGGGCCGGGTGGCGCGCGGCACCACGCGGGTGCGCTCGGCGGTGCCGATGTCGAAGGCGCGTGAGAGGTCGATCTTCTTCGTGCCGGCTGCGGCTTCGAGATCGCCGACGAGCTGCGCGACGCTGGTGGGCCGCTCGTCGCGGCGCTTGGCCATGCCGCGAATCAGCACCTGCGACACGCGCTGCGGCACCGATTTCACCAGCGCGGTGGCGTCGGGCGGCGGCGTGTTCTTGTGGCCGTACAGCACCTCGAAGTTGTTGTTGCCGAGGTACGGCGGTCGCCCGGTGAGCAGCTCGAAGGCGACGGCGGCGAGCGCGTAGATGTCGGTGCGTTGATCGATGTCTTCGACGCCGAGGATCTGCTCGGGCGACATGTAATACGGCGTGCCCACCATGGCGCCTGGCCGCGTGAGGCCCGGGTTGGCCTGATCTCTGACGACGCCGAGATCGAGAATGGTGATGCGGCCCTCGGTGGTGAGGAACACGTTCTGCGGCTTGATGTCGCGGTGCACGAGGCCCTGGCCGTGCAGAAACGACAGGCCCGCGCCGATGAGCTTCACGATGCTGACGGTCTCGGGCACGCCGATCTTCCCGCCGTTCTTCTCGAGCACCTCAGAGAGCGTGAGGCCCTCGAGGAACTCCATGACGATGAAGGGCAGCACGCCGCGCCGCCCGTGACCGTGGAAGGCCACGATGTTCGGGTGGTTGATGGCGGTCATCTTCTCGGCCTCGCGCTCGAAGCGCGCGACGACCTTCGGCTTGCGGCAGTGCTCCGGCGCGAGGATCTTGATGGCGACGATCTGGTTCGACTTCACGTCGCGGCCGCGGAACACGCTGCCCATCGCGCCCTGACCGATGCGCGTCTCGAGGCGCCAGCGGCCGTCGAGCAGCTCGCCCGGCGCGACGTGCACCACCACCGTGTGGTCCTGTGAATCAGCCGCCAAACCGCCGCCCACCTTACACGCTGACGCCGAACAACGACGCCGCGTTGTCACAGGTGACGCGGCGCACGACCCCCGCGCTCAGCCCCGATTTTTCGAGCCGGTGCGCGGCGCGACCCATCGCGAGGATGTCTGACGCGCCGTCGCCGCCTGCGGTGTCGAGCACGAGGCGTTCCGCCCCCAGCGCGCGCACCAACGTGACGGCCTTTTCGACCGTCAGGTGGTCGGGGTGCAGCGTGAGCCCGGCAAAGAAGCCCAGCTCGCGAATGGTGCGCACCGTGCGGCCGACCGCGCCGTCGACGAGCGTGCGCGCGGCGGGCAGCTCCGAGCGCTGCAGCACGTTGAGCAGCTTTCTGGTCACTTTCTCTTTGTCGCGCCCCGGCGCCGACACGATGGCGGCGAGCTGGAACTGCTCGGCCATGGCGAGCTGCTCGAGCAGCGCTTCTTCTTCGCGCTCGTCGCCTCGCGAGAGGCCGAGCTGTCCCAGCGCGATGACCTTCCCACCGCGGAGGTAGCCGGGGATGGCCTCGAGCACCTGGCCGAAGCCTCGGCGCGGCAACGTCGACGGGTGAACGCCGAGCGCCAACCACGCCTTGAGGCCCGAGCGCTCGAGGCGTTTCAGCTGCGGCCCGGCGAGGTCGTCCCAATGGGCGAAGAGCCCGTCGGGGGTCGCCGGGTGCGCGGTGGCGTCAGCGACGGCGATGACGCCCTTCACGCCGAAGATCTGCAGCGTCTCGAGGTCGCGCTCGTCGAGTGAAGCGGGGTGAATGCGCGGGTCGAAGAACGTCACGCGTCGATTCTACGGCTTCCTGATGACGAGGTGCCGTCGACGTGAGAGAGGCACCGCCGCCATGGCCAGCTGCGGAGTCGACTTTGGAACCAGCAACAGCGCGGTGGCGCTGCCAAACGGCGAGGTGCTGCGCATCGATCTGACGGCGGCGCAGCCGAAGCTGTTTCGCACCGTCCTCTTCTTCCCCGAGGACACCGCTGAGGTGCTGGCGGGCAACGAGGCCATCGAGCGCTACCAGGAAGACAACGCGGGGCGCTTCATCCAGTCGATGAAGACCTGGCTGCCGGCGTCGAGCTTCACGCGCACGCAGCTGCGCGGCCGCACGCTGTCCCTCGAAGAGCTCATCGCGGTGTTCCTGCGTCGGGTGCGCACGGTGGCGGCCGAAGCCGCGGGCACCGAGTTCGACGACGTGGTGCTGGGCCGGCCGGCGCGCTTCTCGGCAGACCCGAAGATCGACGCGTTCGCCGAAGAGCGGCTCAAGAAGGCGGGTGAGCTGGCCGGCTTCACGAACATCCGCTTCGTCATCGAGCCCATCGCGGCGGCGCTCGCGTACGAGGCGCGGCTCGAGCGCGACGAGGTGGTGTTGGTGGCCGACTTCGGCGCCGGCACGACGGACCTCACGGTGATGCGCCTGGGGCCGTCGCGTCGCGAGAAGAAGGACCGGCGCGAAGACGTGGTGGCGTCGTCAGGCGTCTACGTGGGCGGCGATCGCTTCGACGCGGCCATCATGAAGAGCAAGCTGTTCCCGCACTTCGGGCACGGCTCGACGTACCTGCCCACCATCACCGGCAAGCGCATGGAGATGCCGACCTACGTGTCGAGCCGCCTGCTCTCGTGGAACGAGATGTCGCTCATTCGCGAGAAGAAGACGCGCGAGCTCATCGAGATGATGCTGAAGACGAGTGATCGCAAGTCGGCCATCGAGGCGCTGCACGATCTCGTCATGTACAACCTCGGCTTCCGGCTCTACCGCGCCATCGAGCAGGCCAAGGTGACGCTGTCGACCGAGCGCGAAGCGATGCTCGACTTCGAAGAGGAGCGCATCTCGATTCACGAGCGCATCACGCGCGAGGAGTTCGACGCGGCGTCGGCGCACCTCATCGTCGAGTTGGAAGAGACGACCGACGAGCTGCTGACGCGGTTGCCGTCGTCGCTGAAGATCGACTCGGTCTTCCTGACGGGCGGCTCGTCGCACGTGCCTGCGGTGCGGCAGTTATTCGCGCGGAAGTTCGGGGCGGAACGGCTCCGCACGGCCGACGCGTTCACCAGCGTCGTGGAAGGGTTGGGCCGCGCGTCAGTGCTCACGTGAGCCTCGCCATCGCTGGTAGAAGTGCGCGTCTCGTCGGGAGGGGAACGTCATGGCGCGCAGGTCACGTGGGTTCACGATCGCAGAGCTCGCGTTCGTGCTGGCGATCATCGGCGTCGTCATCTCGGTCACGGTGCCAGCGGGCGAGCTCTTGCTGCGGCGGGCGCGCGCTGACGAAGCGCACACCATGTTGGCTGCGGTCGCGCACCAGGAGCTCAAGCACTGGCGCGACACGGGCCGCTTCCTCGCGTGTCCCGCGAGCGGTGACGTGCCACGGAAGCCGACGGCGTTCCCGACCTCCGAGTGCTGGACGACGCTCGGCATCGCGGTGCAGGGCCCGGTGCGGTTCCGCTACGCCGTCGAGGTGAAGGACGGCGCGTTCACCGTCGTGGCGGAAGGCGATCTCGACGCAGACGGCGTGACGTCGGAGTACCGGTGGGACGGGCGCAGCGGCGCGGTGACGACGCGCGAGGCGTTGGAGTGAAGGCGGCCGACACCTCGGCGCGCGTGCTGGTGTTGCGGCAGTTCATCGCGCTGCGACGGGCCGGCATGACTTCTCTCGAGGCGGTGCACCGTCTCGTCGAATCGTTGCCTGATGGCCCGGTGCGCGTGGACTGTCGCGCCGCGCTTGGACGGCTCCAGACCTCGAACCCAGCGGAGGCGGAGAGCGACTTCGTGAACGCGCTGACGTCGCCAGCTGACGCGGTCGATCGCGCGACCCATCTGGCGAGCGCTTTCGACGCCACGCTGGAGCTCGACGCTGCGCGCGTCACGGGGCAGCGCGTGCTTCAGGTGGCCATCGCCGCGCCGTTGTTGTTTCTGGCCGCTGTCGGGCTCGTCACCGGCGGTGAAGCGTGGGCCGTCGGTACCGCCGCGCTGCCCCCGCCAACGCAGGCCACGTACGACCTCGCGTCGCTGATGCGCATCGTGGGCGTGCCGCTCGCTGCGTTCGCGGTGTGGCTGATCGGGCGTGTACGCGTGCCGGTGTACGGCGCGACGAGCCTCGAGGGCGCGCGCGGGTTGTTCACCGCGGCGTCTCGTCAGCAGCCGCTCGACGCGTTGCAGAAGCGCGGTGTCGGCGGGCCTGAACGCGGCGTGCTGAAGGTGCTCGTGTCGCGGAGGCCGCCAGAAGAAGCATCGGCGGTCGCGGTCGGCCTCGCGGCGCGGTTGCTCGGCGACGGCCGACGCCAGGTGGAGATCTATCGGGTGCTGGCGTCGACCCTCTTCGCCTTCCTCACCTTCAACGGCATCGGCGTCGTCATCATCGCGCTCTACCTGCCGATCTTCTCCATCGCGGGGACGATCAAGTGAGAGCCAACGAAGCCGCGATCGTGCTGGTCGCAGATTCACTCGAGAGCGGGTTGCCGCTCGACGATGGGCTCACCTCGCTCCACGGCATCGGCCGTGCGGTTCGGCCGGCGAAGGCTGGCGACGTTCGCGCGACGCTCACCACGCTCGGTGTTCCCCGCGACGTGGCGGACGTCGCAGCCCAGTGGCCCCGCGTGCTGGCCCCAGCGCTGCGTCGTCTCGCAGAACTGCCGAGCGGCGCCGCAGCGCGGCTGCACATCGCGCAGACAGCTGCCTACGTGTTCTTCGTCGCGTTGGTCCAACTCGCGGTCGTCCTGGTGTTGAGCTTCAAGGTATTGCCGTCGTTCCATTCGATGGACCAGGCGGCGGCTGCGCCGAGCGACGCCTACAGCAGCTACGCGATGCTGGTGCTGGCGGTGGTTCTGTTGCCGCTCATGCTGTGGTTCGCGTTGAGCACCACGGGTTGGCGGCGTTTGTTCGGTTGGGGGCGCGAGCTCTTCCGCGCAAAGCAGGCAGCGATTGGAGCGGCGCTGCTCGAGAGCAACGCGCCTGCGGACGTGCGTCTGGCCTTCTTCTCGAAGCAGAAGTGGCTCGGTGACGAGACGCTCGACGCGGTCGACCTCGACGCCTTGCGCCTGAACGCCATCGAGAACGTCGACCGGAAGCTGCAGCGCTTCGTGGCCACGGCGCGGGTCGTGAGTCTGGGCTTGTTGGCCCTCAGCGCCGTCTGGACGCTTCTCTCGGTCTACGGGGCCATCGCGCTGCTGCCGCTGGGGGTGAAGTGATGCGCGCGCGTACACAGCGGCTCGACGCGGCGCTGGACGCGTTGGGGCGCGCTGAGCCCGTCGAGTCTGTCGCGCGGCACGCGGAGCTCTCGCCTTCGTTCGTGCGCGCGCTCGTCGCCGCGAAGCCGATGGACCCGGGCGTTGCGCTGAAGGCGTTGATGGCCTTCGAGGCCGTTGCGGCATCGCACCACCGCCGACTGCGCACGGCGTTGGTGTGGCCTGGCGTCACGCTGGTGTTGGTGGCGCTCGCTTCGCTGGTCATCGCCAACGTCGCTGCGCCAGCGCTGACGGTGCCGTCGGGTCGCACCGCCCTTGGCTCCGCGCTGTTCTACGTCCCGCTGTTGTTCGCGGTCGTCTGTTTCGCGCTGCTCGTCGTGGCCGTGCGCGGTCGGTGGTCGCTGGGCTTCTTGACGGTCTGGAACTCGCTCGACGCGTGGGCCTTCGCGTCGTCGACTGTCGCGTTGGTGCGCGGCGGCGCGCCGTTGGCGACCGCGGCGCGGGCGAGCGCCACGGTGTGTGGTCCGCGTGGGCAGGCCGCGGGCCTCGCGCTCGCTCGCGGGTTGGACGCAGGCGCCGTAACGGTTGAGCCGGTCGCGCCGTTGCTCGGCGAACTGGCGGCGCGGTTGCTCGTGACGACCGTCGCGGCCGGGGCTGGGGTCACCACGTTCGAGGCGTACGCCGAGCTCCAGCAGGCGACGCTGCCGCACGAGGTGCGCCGTGACGCCGCGAGGTTGTCGGCGATCGGCCTGCTGTTGTCGGCGCTCGCGCTCCTGGCGACGACCGTCACCTTCTTCAACGCGTACCTGAGGGCGCTCGACCCATGAGTCATCGTTCCGTGGAAGGCCTGACGCTCCGTACTGGTCTCTTGACGAAAGAGTTCGTGCCCTTCGACGAGTTCCGCGCGGTCGAGGCCGGGGCCGTGGTGCTGCACTCTGGCGCGCGTCACGCGCTGCCCACCGACGCCGCGGCGCTGGCGCACGTCGCGATGACCGCACCAGCTGCGACGGGAGCGGTGAGCGCCGACGGGCAGGCCTTCGCGAGCTACCTCTGCGGGGCCTGGTCACCGGTGCGTGCCACCCGCGCGCTCATCGAGATGGCGTCGGCGGCCGGTGCGTCTGACGTCCACGTCGAGTCAGACGCTGGAGAGCACGTGAACGTCTCGTTCCGTCGCTACGGAGCGGTCGCGGTGTTCTGCACGTTGCCGCGGGGCAGCGGCGAGCGGTTGCTGGCGGCGCTCAAGCAGGTCAGCGGCTGTCTTCCGTACCGTCGCGACATCGCGCAGGAAGGCCGCATTCAACGAGATGGCGTCGCTGCTGACGTCCGCACCGCGTTTCTCCCGACGGCGCTTGGCGAGCGCGGGGCGCTGCGCCTGTTCGGTCGGCTCCTGTCGCTCGAGCAGCTCGGCCTCGACGCGCCAGTGCTCGACGCGCTCCGCGACGTGTTGCGCGCCAAGCATGGCCTCGTGCTCGTCGCCGGGGCCTCAGGCGCAGGCAAGACCACCACGCTGTACGCGGCGTTGGCTCACATCGCGCGCGAGCGCGGCGGCGCTCACCTCAGCCTCGAGGACCCGGTCGAGCAGCGGCTGCGCGTCGCGGGCATTCCCGTCGCGCAGGTGGAGCTGTGTCCGGAGCGCGGTTTGACCGGCGAGACCGCGCTGGTTGCTGCCCTTCGACAGGATCTCGACGTGCTGGCGGTCGGAGAAGTGCGCACGGCAGCAGAAGCGCAGCTCGCGGTTCGCGCGGCCCACACGGGGCGGCTCGTGCTCGCCGGTGTGCACGCCGGCACCGCTGACGAAGCGTCACAGCGACTCCTCGAGCTCGGCGTCGAGCGCGCCGTGTTGCAGAAGACCTTGCTCGCGACGTTGCACCAATCGCTGGTGCGCGTTGGTGAAGAGCAGGTGCGGCCGGTGGCCACGCTGACGCGGGGGACGCCATGACGCGACGTGGCTTCACCCTCGTGGAGTTGATGATCTCCGTCGCGGTGATGGGCGTGATGGGGCTGCTCTTCGACGTGACGTCCAACATCGTCGAGCGGCGGGCGTCTGAAGAGCTGCAGCGGGCGCGCGCCGAGGTGCTGGTGAGCGAGTTGGTCCGTGCGTCGGCGATGGGTCGCCCCGTCGACCCCGCCACCCGCGCGAAGCTGGAAGCCGGTCTCCCGCGCGTCGAGGTTGAGCAGAAGCCAGCGGCCGGCGCGGTGACCTGGGTCGTGCGGTGGCGTGGATGGTCAGGTGCTCCGCTTGAGGTGTCGCTGACCGGGCTTCGCAAGGCGGGCACCCGATGAGGCGCCGTGGCTTCACGATGGTGGAACTGGCGATGTGCTTGTCCATCTCGGCCGTGCTGGTGCCGCTGTGCTTCCTCTTCCTTCGCACGTTGTCGGCGCGGCATGAGCGCGCGCTGTGGCAGCTTGAAACGGCGGCGGCGGTGCGCACGCTGAGCGAGCAGCGGGAACTCGACCGGGGCCAGACAGCTTGCGCGGCAGCGTACGAGCTGCTTGCGGACACCGTCGTTCGCTCCGCGAGCGCCGAGTGTGGCGGCTCGCTGGTGTTGGCCCGCGGTGTGTCGCGCTTCGAGCAGGGGGCCGACGGCGTCACCGTCACCTTCTTCCTGCGGACGTTGGCCGAGCGCACCGAGACGCTCGACGTGTTCCTCCCGGGAGGTGCACCGTGAGGCGGCGCGGGCATGTGCTGTCGCTGGTGGCGGTCGTGTTGGCGATCGGCATCACGGCCATCGCCGTGTTCCTCACGAGGTTCTCGGTGAACGACGCCTCACGGCGCGGCGACCGGGTTCGGGTGCAGACGCTGTGGCTCGCGCGCTCTGCGTGTTGGGCAGGCGCAGGCGTGCGCACGGTCTCGACGCCCTCGGGCGCCGCCGAAGTCACCCGTGCGGGCACGTCGGTTGAGGTGCGGCTCGCGAGCGCGAGGGTGGAGCTCGACTGCTCGTCGGGCGTCACGCGCTTCAGCGCGGCGCGCTAGAGACAGGGCGGGGCGTCGACCTCGACCGCGCCGATGTCGGGCGCTGCGCCGCGGTGACGGCCGAGGCGATCGATGACCGGCGCGTTCATTCCCGGCGTCGCGGCGTCGATCGCGGGCCCGGGCGTCACCGGCACGTAGTTCACGGTGTCCTGGAACTGCACGCTGCCTCCGATGAGGTTGGTCTGCTGCATCGGCATCGGGTCGGGCGACTGCACGCTGATGCTCGGGAAGATGTTGTTCCACAGGAACAGGTTCGTGTTGCCGGTGATGATGACGTTGTCCTGTTGATCGTGCGGCGTTCGGTACCAGGTGCGGAAGCCCACGGTGTCGACGGCGGTGTTGTTGGCCACCACGATGTCACGCGCCGCCGCCGTCTCGATGGCGCCGCGTCCCCACGAGACGATGAGGTTGTTCGCCACCACGCAGTCGCTGGTGATCATGTGCTCGACGCCCGCGTAGTTGTCCCACTCGCGGCCCGGCGTCGCGAGGCGCACCGCCGTCGTCTGTACCGTCTTGACGCCGAACATGCGGTTGCGCGTCACCGCGATGCGCGTCGCACCGGCCATCAAGACGCCGTCGCCGATCGGGTCGTGAAAGTGGTTGTCGTCGATGACGGTGTCGCGCGCGCCCGACAGCTGGAAGCAGTTGCGCGAGCCGCACACGAACTCGTTGCGCGAGAACGTGAGGTTGTTGTTCCACGTCATCGAGGGGCCGAACGAGCCGCTCATGAAGATGGTGCGCGCGCCGCCGACGACGCGCGAGTCGATGACCGTCACCCACGCGCTGCCGTTGGCGATCTGCAGCGCCGTCTTGTCCTGCGTGCCGAGGTCGATGTCGACGCGCTCAAGGCGGATGTTGTCGCTCCGCGACATGTAGAACGTGTCGTTGAACGCCAGCCCACGGAACACCAGGTGCGAGGCCGACGTGAGCCGCAGCCCGGCGAACGTGACGACGGCGTTGCGGTCCGCCTCGACGAACACGTCGGCGGTGAACCGCGAGTCGATGGTCTCGTTGGCGTAGCTGCCTGCGCTGACCACCACCCGATCGCCGGGAGCGCTCTGCAGCAGCACGCTCTTCAACGTCTGCCCCGGGCTCAGCGTCCTCGTCGTGCCTGTCGGCTGGGGATTCCCGGCGTCGACACGCCAACACGTGGCGACGACGCCAGCATCGACGTCACCGCCGTCGACTTCACCTGCGTCAATGTCTCCAGCGTCGGGCGTGCCCGCATCGTCGCCGCCCGCATCAACCTCGCCAGCGTCGTACGGCGCGCCGGCGTCCTCGGGCACCGTGACGCTCGCGTCTTCGATCGGCGCCACTTCGCCGACCACGCCGATGCAGGCCGCGAGCGACGTGAGAAGTCCCAGCATGAGCGCGCGCTGCATGTGCGCCAGCAGACTGTGTGACTAGACGTCACGCAACGGAGCGATGTCAGCCGTCGCGCGCGCGCTTCAGTCCTGGCCCGACGGCGCGCCTTCGTTGCGCGGGTCTGACGCGGCGGTCTTGAGCCCCGTCGCCGGGTCGACCATCACGGCTTCTGCGTCGCCCCAGCCCGGCCCGATGCGCTTGAACGTGTGGCCCATCGCCTCGAGCGCGCGCTGCGTCGCGGGGTCCATGCCATCGCCGTCGACCCAGATCTCGTCAGGCATCCACTGGTGGTGAATGCGGCCCTGACCCACGGCGCGAACGACGTCGAGCTCGCCGTCGATGACGTTGCTGATGACCTGCATCACCGTGGTGGGAATGGTCGACCCGCCCGGTGAGCCGACGGCCAGCAGCACGTCCTTTGGTCGGTCCTTCATGAAGACCAACGTCGGCGTCATCGACGAAACGGGGATCTTCCCCGGCGCGATGGCGTTGGCCTCGCCCATCACCAGCCCGAACACGTTCGGCGTCCCCGGCTGGCCCGCGAAGTCGTCCATCTCGTCGTTGAGCAACACGCCGGTGCCCTTCGCCACCACGCAGCTGCCGAAGTAGTAGTTGATGGTCGTCGTCAGCGCCGCGGCGTTGCCGTCCTTGTCGATGACCGAGATGTGCGTGGTGTTCTTCTTCGGCGGCGCGCCTTCGTCCTTCGTGGTGCCGAACGAGGGCATCAGCGACGCCGACTTCGTCGCCTTCTTGCCGTCGATGCTCGCCGCCAGCGTCTTGAGGTACTCGGGGCCCGTCAGGCGAGACACCGGCACGTCGACGAACGCCGGGTCTCCGATGTCCTTCGCGCGATCGACGTACGCGCGCCGCAGCGCCTCGATGAACGTGTGCAGCGCGTCGACCTCGCGCGAGCCCGGGCCTTTCACGCCGCGCGCCTCGAGCAACCCGAACGTCTCGAGCATCGCCACGCCGCCCGCGCTCGGCGGAGGCATCGTCACCAACCGATGTCCGCGGTAGCTGCCCTCGAGCGGCGCGCGCCACGTCGTCGTGTACTTCGTGAGATCTTCGAGCGTGATGACGCCGCCGCCGCGCTGCACGGTGCCCACGAGGTTCTTGGCGACGAGGCCGCGATAAAACGCGTCGGCGCCGCGCTGCGAGATGGCGGTCAGCGTCTTCGCCAGCTCTGGCTGCTTCAAGACGGTGCCCACCTTCGGCGCCGCGCCATCACGAAGGAAGATGCGCGAGGCCTCTTCATCGGTCTTCAGACACGCGAGCCGCTTGTTCGCGAGGTCGACGTACTTGGGCGTCACCACGAAGCCCTGCGTCGCCGCACGAATCGCCGGCGCCAGCACCTTGCTGCGCGGCAGCTTCCCGTACTTCGCGTGCAGCTCGAGGTAGCCCTTCACCGCGCCGGGCACCGCCACCGACAGCGCGCCGTCAGTCGCCTTCTCGGGCACGAACTTCCCGTCGACCAGGTACATGTCGCGGCTCGCCTTGCCGGGCGCGACCTCGCGGAAATCCAACGCCACGTCGCTGCCGTCCTTCGCGAGGTGCACCACCGCGAAGCCGCCGCCGCCGAGGCCCGAGTGGTAGGGCCCCACGACGGCCATCGTGAACGCCGTCGCCACCACGGCATCGACGGCGTTGCCGCCGGCGTCGAGCATCTCTTTGCCCGCCGCACTGCCCATCGGGTGGGCCGCCGCGACCGCGCCGCCGCTCCACGGGCGCGCCGCCCACGCTGACATCGAAACCAGCACCACGAGGCCAACAAGCCGCATTTGTTCGTCTCCTCTTGCGCGAAAGCCGCACAGCAGGTGTCACACCTATGGCACCGATGACGCACCTGCCCTTTAACGCGGTGCGTAACCGTTGGAAATCGCGACCCCTGGTCGGTGGCACAGGGCGTGCTCAGGAAAACCACATGTTCTCGCCTCGCGACAGCGCGCATTCGTCAACTTCCGTCACGGAAGACACGGGCGCGTTCCTGGGGGCGGTGACCATCTTCAAGCCGAACTTCCGCATCGTGGTGGCGCCTCGCACGGGCCAGCTTGCGGTCGAGGTCGCGCCTGTCGACGTGCGTGAAGCGCCGCTGAAAGACACGCGCGCTTCGCGTCATTGACCGCGGTCGTGGCCACCTGCAAAAGGGCCGCATGACTCACGCTCTCGCTGCCGTGGTGCTGTGCGCTGGCAAAGGCACGCGCATGAAGTCGGATCGCGCGAAGGTGCTGCACCCGATTCTCGGTCGACCGCTGGCCTGGTACCCCATCACCACCGCGTATGAGATCGGCGCGCAGCAGGTCGTGGCCGTCGTCGGGCATCAGGCCGACGCAGTGAAGGGCGCGCTCGACGGTCAGTTCAACGGCCAGGCGCTCCAGTTCGCGCTGCAGGCGCAGCAGCGTGGCACCGGTGACGCGGTCGCTGCGGCGCGCGGCTCGCTCACAGGCTTCTCGGGCGCCGTCCTTATTCTCTATGGCGACGTGCCGTTGCTGACCGCCGAGACGTTGAAGCGCCTCATCGCGGCGTACAACCCGTCGAAGGGGCCGCTGGCGATGATCAGCTGCCGGCTCGCTGACGCCACGGGCTACGGGCGCGTCTTGCGTGGCGCCGGGCACCGCGTGGAAGGCATCGTCGAGCACAAAGACGCGACGCCTGAGCAGCGGCAGATCAACGAGGTCAACGCGGGCATCTACGTCGTCGACGCGAAGTTCCTCTGGGGCGCGCTGGAAAAGCTGACGCCGCAGAACGCGCAGGGCGAGCTGTACCTCACCGACATCGTCGCGCAGGCCGCGAAGGTGGGTGAGGTGGCCGTGGTCGAAGCGCCGCCTGAAGAGACCGCGGGCGTCAACGATCGCGCCGAACTCGCCGAGCGCGCCGAGGTCATTCGTGCGCGCATCAACCTGCGGCACATGAAGGCGGGCGTCACGCTGCAGCACCCGGCGTCGACCTTCATCGACGCGGGCGTGGAGATCGGCCCTGAGACCACCATCGGTCCGCAGGTGTCGATTCACGGCGAGTGTGAGATCGGCGCGGGCGTGGTGTTGGGTCAGGGCTCGGTCTTGAGCCACACCACCGTCGGCGACGGCGCCGAAGTGAAGCCGTACTCGGTGCTGGAAGACTCGGTCGTCGGCCCGAAGTGCCACGTCGGCCCGTTCGCGCGCCTGCGCCCCGGCACCGTGCTGGACGAAGAGGTGCACGTCGGCAACTTCGTCGAGACCAAGAAGTCGCGCCTGCGCAAGGGCGTGAAGGCGGGGCACCTCGCGTACCTGGGCGACGCGGACATCGGCGCGGGCAGCAACATCGGCGCCGGCACCATCACCTGCAACTACGACGGAGTTTCCAAGCACCAGACGGTGTTGGGGGCTGGCGTGTTCGTGGGCAGCGACACGCAACTCGTGGCGCCGGTGCGCGTGGGGGATGGCGCGTTCCTCGCTGCGGGTTCGACGATTACTGAAGACGTTCCTGCGGGCGCGCTCGCGTTGTCGCGCACGCCGCAGACCACCAAAGAAGGCTGGGCCGAGCGCCGCGCGAAGGTGCTCGCTGGACTCAAGGAGAAGTGACGCATGTGCGGAATCGTTGGTTACGTCGGTGACATGCAGGCGGCCCCCGTTCTCGTCAGTGGCCTCAAGCGCCTCGAGTACCGTGGCTATGACTCGGCGGGCGTGGCGGTGCTCGACGGCAAGGCGCTCACCGTGGTGCGCGCCACCGGCAAGCTGAGGAACCTCGAAGGCAAGGTCGCCACCGAGACGCCCAAAGGCCAGGTCGGCATCGGCCACACGCGCTGGGCCACGCACGGTCGTCCCAGCGACGACAACGCGCACCCGCACACCTTCGAGGGTGTGTCGGTGGTGCACAACGGCATCATCGAGAACCACCTCGCGCTCAAGGCCGCCTTGAAGGCGAAGGGCCACGTCTTCTCGTCAGAGACCGACTCGGAGGTCTTCGCGCACCTGATTCGTGAAGCGCAGCGCAACGGCAAGTCGCTGGTCGACTCGGTGAAGGCCGCCGTCGCGCAGGTGAAGGGCACCTACGCGCTCGTCGCCATCTCGGAGGCTGACCCGTCGTACATCGTGTGCACGCGCGAAGCGCAGCCGATGGTGTTGGGCTACGCCGAAGGGCAGAACTTCATCGCGTCAGACGTGCCCGCGCTGCTCGAGCACACGCGCGACGTGGTCTTCATGGAAGACGGCGATCTCGCTGTCGTGAAGAAGGAAGGCATCGAGCTGTTCGATCGCGCCGGCAAGGCGATCAAGCGCAAGGTCACGCGCGTCGATTGGACGCCGGGCATGGCCGAGAAGGGTGGCCACAAGCACTTCATGCACAAGGAGATCTGCGAGCAGCCGCGCGCGGTCGCCGACACGCTCCGTGGGCGCGTGCTCCGCAGTGAGGGCGACGTGCACTTCGACGGCTGGCCGTTCTCGGAAGCCGACGTGAAGGCGCTCGACCGCGTGTGGATCCTCGCGTGCGGTACGTCGTGGCACTCGGGCCTCGCCGGCAAGTGGATGATCGAGTCGCTGGCGAAGATCCCCGTGGAGGTCGAGCTCGCGTCTGAGTTCCGCTACCGCGACCCGCTCGTCAGCAAGTCGCAGCTCGCCGTCGCCATCTCGCAGTCGGGTGAGACGCTCGACACGCTCGCGGCGCTGCGTGAAGCGAAGAGCCGCGGCGCGACGACGATGACGCTGTGCAACGTGGTCGGCTCGGCGATGACGCGCGAGGCGGACTTCACGGTGCTGACCAACGCCGGCCCGGAGATCGGCGTGGCGTCGACGAAGGCCTTCACCACGCAGCTGGTCGGCCTCTACATGCTGGCCATCAAGCTCGGTCGGCTGCGCGGCACGCTCACCAGGGAACAGGCGCAGGAGCACCTCAACGCGCTGACCGAAGTGCCGAAGGAAGTCGAAGCGGTGCTGAAGACCGAGGCGAAGGTGAAGGAGATCGCGCGCAAGTACATGAACGCGCGCGACTTCCTGTTCCTCGGCCGCGGCCCGATGCACGCCGTGGCGCTCGAGGGCGCGCTCAAGCTCAAGGAGATCTCGTACATCCACGCCGAGGGCTACGCGGGCGGCGAGATGAAGCACGGCCCCATCGCGCTCATCGACGAGAAGATGCCCGTCGTCGTCATCGCGCCGCGCGAGCCGTCGATTCACTACGAGAAGATCATCGGCAACATCGAAGAGGTGCGCGCGCGCGGCGGTCAGGTGATCGCCGTGGTGGAAGAGGGTGACGAGCACGCGCACTCGCTGGCCAACGACTTCGTCGAGATCCCCAAGACGAAGTCGCTCATCGCGCCGCTCATCGCCACCATCCCGTTGCAGCTGTTGAGCTACCACGTGGCCGATCTCCGCGGCACCGACGTCGATCAGCCGCGCAACCTCGCCAAGAGCGTGACCGTCGAGTGAGTCACAGCATCACCGAGCGCAGTGAGAAGGCCCTGCTGGCGTTGTTCCCGACCGCGCAGGGTCGCCCTGACGGGCCGACGTGGCTCGTCGATCAAATGGTCGACGCCGAGCTGCACCGGCGCGGCCACCCCGACGTGGTGAGCGGGGCGATTCACGCGCTGGCGTTGAACCAGGGCTCCGTCATCAAGGAAGAGTTCGACCTCTCGACGCACGGCCACGCCGACGGCTGGGTGATGGGCGCGGTGCTGGTCGACCCGCTGGAGTTCACCGTCTTCAACATGAAGCACGGTTTCAAGGCCGGTGACGCCGCGCTGCGCGCGATGGTCGAAGGCATGAAGGCGGTGTGCCCGACGGCGAAGGTCGTGCGCATTCACACCGACGGCTTCGCGATCTTGCTGGGGCCGACGTCTGACACGCGCGTCTCGGCTGACTTGCTGCCGAAGCTGCGCGAGGTCTTGCCGGCGAACGTGGCGGCCGCGGTCCCGGGGAGTGAAGTGAAGTTCACCTTCGGGCTGCTCGAGCTCACCGTCGTCGACCCGCCCAACTGGCAGCTGCTCGGGCCGCTCATCTGGGCCGAGTGCGAGCGCGCGTTGCTCATCGCCCGCCGCAAACCGACCGAGGCGCTGCAGGAACGCCGCGTCGAGCTGAACGGCCGTCTGCCGCCGCTCTGACTCACCGACGGCGCAGCGTCACCTCGACGCCGAGGTCTTCCTGCCCTTCGGGCGAGATGTTGAACATGCGCAGCGTGAGTTCGCCGTCTCGGGCGTCGTCGAGCTCCGTGCGCCAGCCCCAGCGCGGGTGGCCCGCGACGAAGTAGCTCCCGGTGACGGCGATTCGCTCACGTTCGGTGCCGACGCTGACCAGCACCGCGCTGCCGGTGTGGAACGTGTCGACCCACAGCGTTCGCCACACGGCTTCGTCCTTCTCGAACGCGACGGTCAGTCGACCTTCGTGCGGCTTGCCGCCGAGATCTGCGCGGTAGGTGAAGTCGATGAATCGCCCGTCGAGCAGCGAGGTGACCTCACCTGTCCACGTGCCGACGGTCGGCGCCTTCGACGGGTCAAGCCACGTGCGCGCTTCACCGGTCCACGCGCCCAGCCACCGCTTCATTCGATCGTGCTCGGTCATCGCGGCGCATGTTGCCGGACTTCCGCGGCGCGCGCTTCGTCGCCCATGGCTTCCAGCAGCTGCGCGTACGCGTCGACGCGATGCACGTCGCCGAGCAGCTCCGCCGCAGACCTCGCGTCGAGCATCTGCAGCACCGAAAACTCGATGCCCAGCAGGTCTCCGCAGGCATCGCGCGCCGCCTGTTGGGCCTCGGCTTCTTGCCCGGCCTTCCGCAGCTTGAGCACCCGGGCCAGCGCCTCGGCGAGCTGTTTCACGAGCCGCATCACGTAGTCGCTGCGCGAGAACATGCGTCACTCTGCGCACGATTTCCGCGAGCGCAAGGCGCGCATTGACGCTGTGTGGGCAACGCGAAAAGGTGCCGCCACCATGCAGGCACCCAACGAGACGAGTGCTGTCCGCCGCGCGTACGACGAGCTCCGCAAGGCCGCGAACCTGAGGCCCTACCTCGAGGCCGACGCCCGGGAAGATCTCGTCGACCGGCTCATCAAGCTCTTCGTGAAGTACGAGGCCGACATCGTCACCGCCATCAGCGATGACTTCGGCTACCGCGTGCGGCTCGAGACGCTCGCCGCCGACGTCTGGGTGCCGCTCGATGGCGCGCGCTACGCCCGTCGGCACCTGCGCGAGTGGATGCAGCGCCGCGTGGTGAACGCCAACCCGCTGTTCCTGCCGAGCCAGGCGTACGTGCAGCCGGTGCCGCTCGGCGTGGTGGGCATCATCGCGCCGTGGAACTACCCCGTCGATCTGCTGCTCGGGCCCGCGGCGGGTGCGCTGGCCGCCGGCAACCGCGTGCTGCTCAAGCCCTCGGAGCTGACGCCGAAGGTCTCGGCGCTGATGGCGAAGGCCGTCGCCGAGTTCTTCAAGCCTGACGAGATGGCGGTGGTGGAAGGCGGCGTCGACGTGGCGCGCGAGGTCACGGCGCTGCCGCTCGATCATCTCCTCTTCACTGGCTCGACCCAGGTCGGTCGCCACGTCGCGCGCGCGGCGGCCGACAACCTCGTGCCCACCACGCTCGAGCTCGGCGGCAAGTCGCCCGCGTTGGTGCATCAGAGCTTCAACCTCGAGCGCGCGGCGGGTCGCATCGCCATCGGCAAGACCTTCAACGCGGGTCAGACCTGCGTCGCGCCCGACTACGCGCTGGTGCAGCGCTCGAAGGTCGACGCGTTCGCGCAGGCGTTGAAAGACGCGCTCATCAAGCAGCACCCGGCCGGTGAAGGCTTCACCACCATGGCCAGCGACAAGGGCCTCGCGCGCATGAACGCGCTGCTGGAAGACGCGAAGGCCAAGGGCGCGCGCGTCGTCGAGACGTTCCCCGCGAAGGCCGGCTCGCGCGCGTTCGCGCCCGTCATCCTGCTCGACGTCAAAGACGACATGCAGGTGATGCAGGAAGAGATCTTCGGCCCGATTCTCCCGGTGGAGACGTTCGAGACCGTCGAAGAGGCGTTCACCCGCATCAACGCGCGGCCGCGCCCGTTGGCGTTCTATTACTTCGATGACGATCAGGACCGCGTCGACCTCGCGCTGCAACGCGTGACGTCGGGCGGCGTCGTGGTGAACGACACGCTGGTGCACTTCGCGCAGGAAGAGCTGCCCTTCGGCGGCGTCGGCGCGAGCGGCGCGGGCGCGTACCACGGCATCAAGGGCTTCGAGACCTTCAGCCACCTCCGATCAGTGCTGCAGGCCAGCCGCGCCAGCGCTGCGTACAACGTGCTCAAGCCGCCCTTCAGCGGCCTCGCCTACAAGTCGATCGAGGTGCTGATCCGCGGGGCGAAGGGCCTTTTCGGTCGCTGACTCACGACGCTGGGCGCGTGCGGCTCTTCGCCCACGCGCGCAGCTTCGCGACGTCTTCAGCCATGGTGACCGCGAGCGGCGGCGTCTCTTGCGCGGCGTTGAGGAGGTGGGCCTGCGACAGCTCGCCCTCGTCGGCGAACGCGTCGTAGAGCCCGGCGACGACGAGCCCTTCGAGCTCCGCGCCGCTGAAGTTGTCGGTCGCGCCAGCGAGCTTCGCGACGTCGAACTTCGCCGGGTCGCGCTTCCGCTTCTTCAGCTGCAGCTCGAGGATCGCCGCGCGCTCGGCTTCCGTCGGCAGGTCGACGAAGAAGATCTCGTCGAAGCGGCCCTTGCGCAGCAGCTCAGGCGGCAGCGCGTCGATGCGGTTGGCGGTCGCCACCACGAAGACCGCCGACGTCTTTTCCTGCAGCCACGTCAGCAGGGTGCCCATCACGCGCGCGGCCACGCCGGTGTCGTTCGCGCCGCCGCCAGACCCCGCGAGGCCCTTCTCGATCTCGTCGATCCACAACACCACGGGCGAGAGGCTCTCGACGGCGCGAATCGCCTTCCGCAGGTTCTCTTCAGAGCTGCCCACCAGCCCCGAGAAGATGCGGCCCATGTCGAGGCGCACCAGCGGCAACCGCCACGACGTCGCGATGGCCTTCGCCGTGAGGCTCTTGCCGCAGCCCTGCACGCCGAGCAGCAGCAACCCTTTCGGTGCCGGCAACCCGAAGGCGCGCGCTTTCTCTCCGAAGGCGTTCTTGCGGCGCTCCAGCCAGCGCTTGAGGTGCGTGAGCCCGCCGACGTCAGCGAGCGATTGATCGGTCGCGTAGTACTCGAGCAGCCCCGTCTTGCGGATGACCTGACTCTTCTCGTCGAGGATGAGCTGCAGATCGCTGCCGTCGAGGCGGTTGTCGCGCACGATGGCTTTGACGAAGGCGTTCTCGGCCTCAGCCAGGGTGAGGCCGTGCGCCGCCGACGCGAGCGACTCGGCCTGCTCGGCGGTCAGCTCGACGGTCGCCTTGCGGTTCTTGGTCGCGGCGCGGGCGATCTCCCGCAGCAGCTGCAGCAGGTCGGCCTTCGTCGGCAGCGGCACGTCGATGACCGAGACGTCCTTCTCGAGCTCGTCGGGCAGTCGCAGCGTGGGCGCGACGATCAGCACGGTGGTGAACGTCGTCTTGAGCGTCGAGCCGAGCTCGCGCAGCGCGCGCACCACCGTCGGGTCTTCGAGCTGCCGATGGAAGTCCTTCAGCAGCACCAGCGAAGGCTTCGGCAGCCTCTGGATCTGCAGGAGCGCGATCGCCGGGTTGTCAGAGTCTTCGACGGGCGGGCCGCGGTGCTGTCCGGTGAACGTGCGCAGACCGCGCGTGGCCGTCCACTCCACGAGGTCCTTCCCGTGCGCGCGGGCGAGCTCGCTGAGCATCGCTTCGACCCGCTGTTCCTCGAAGGTCACGAGGTACAGCAGCGGGTATCGCGCGCGGATGAGGGTGTCGATCTCCGTCAGGAACGCCGGCTGGTCCGCCATGCCGGCATTCTGCGAGGTCTCAGGGCTCCTCGTCTTCCTCTTCTTCTTGCTGCTCAGCGCCTCCCTTCGTCGCCGCTATGACGAAGGGGAGGGCTCCTCAACACCGGGTTCAACACCGCGCTCAAGCTTGAGATTACGGCAGCCAGGCCCAGCGCAGCCGCAGCGAGCCGGCGCCGCTCGGCGTGGTGATGGTCATGCTGTCCTGACACGAGGTCTGGTTCGCGGGCGAGTAGTAGCCCTTCACCTCGAACTTCACGTGGCGGCCGTCGGCCAGCTTGATGACGAACACGTTGCCCGTCAGCCGCACGCAGCCCGGGTACGTCCAGAACGACGAGAGGACGAACGCGGGGCCACCCAGGCCTGAGCCGTCGTCGACCTTCACGCAGCTCGCCGTGAAGTAGCGCTCGGGGTCGAAGACGAGCTGCGGGTCGACCGAGGTGACCGCCTCGAACAGCGTGCCGTCCTGGGTGCGCGCCGCCTGCACGCACGAGGGGCCGGACACGCCGGAGTTGAGGCGGATGAAGTAACGGCGAAACGCGATGTCCCACGCGGTGCTGGTCTCGGCCTGCACGTCAGAGAGGTCGACGCGCTCAAGCCCCGCGGCGCCGAACTTCGCGTACGTGAAGGACATGGTGGGGGTGAGCCCGCCTGCCGACGCGTCAACGAAGGTGAGGAACTCGCCAGCAGTGGTGCCTTCCTCGGTGATGGCGCCGGTCGCGAGGTTGCTCTTGTAGTCGAGCTCCTGCGCGGCCTGGTCAGAGCAGGTGACCGGCGTGTTGCACGCGGCCGTGCCGCCACCGGTCGCGGTGCCGCCGCCCGTCGCTGCGCCACCACCCGTCGCCGTGCCGCCGCCTGTCGTGCCGTCGCCGCCACCGGTGGTGCCGTCGCCGCCGCCCGTCGCGCCGTTGCCGCCGCCAGCGCCGACGCGCTCGACGCAGCGGCCGACCTCGCACGTCTGCGTGAAGCCGCACGACACACACGTCGAACCAAAGTTGCCGCACGCGTTGACCGACGCGGCGATGCAGGTGCCGTTGTCGTCGCAGCAGCCGGTGGGGCAGGTCGAGGCGTCACACACCTTCGACGCGCCGCACGCCGGCGAGAGCGCGAGCAGGAAACCGACAGCAAACGCGGCGAGGCCAGAACGGAGTCGGGTCATGGCGCCGCACATGACAGCGCCGCGCGCCAAGCTCAAGCGGTCGCCAGAAAAACCACCGGCCGGAACCGATGGCGCTGCGCGGGTTCGGGCCCGCGACGGCGTCATCAGCTCCAGCCGGAGGTGAGGCCAGTGCGCCGGCGCCCCCCTCAGGGGCCGACACCGGAGACCTCTGCCGGTCAGGCGTAGAATTCGATCACGCGCGTCAGCTCGATGGGCAGCATCGGCTCGACGTCGGTGGGCTCGCCGGTGACGGTGAACTCGAAGGGCGAGGCCTTCTTGATGTGCGGCGGCACGCTGCGCGACGTGGTGCGCGCGAAGATCGAGACGAAGAGCGCGTGGTGGTGAAAGCGCTCCTTGAGCTTGATGACCGTGCCGGCCTTGAGCTCTTCACCGGGCATGTTGGCCTTGGTGCCGTCCAGCGTGAACGCGCCGTGGCGCACGAGCTGGCGCGCCTGGCGGATCGAGGTCGCGAAGCCAGCGCGGTACACCATCACGTCAAAGCGCCGCTCGAGGATGACCATGATCTGCGACGCGGCGTTTTCGCCGGTGCGCTTGGCGCGCGCGACGACCTTGCGGCACTGGTGCTCGAGCAGCTCGTACGCGAGCTTGAGCTTCTGCTTCTCGAGCAGACGCACGCCGTACTCGGTGCGCTTCACCATCTTGTCGGGGCCGTGCTGCCCGGGCGGGTACGGCTTGCGCAGCGACCCGTCCTTGTCCGGATCTTTCGAGCTGATGTGGGCGAGGGCGACGCCCAGACGACGGGCGCGGCGGGTGCGGGGACCGGTGTAGCGAGCCATGATGAACGAGCCTTCTCTTCGGGTTGGGGGTTACGGGAGGTACGCCCAACGCACGAGCAGCGAACCGGCGCCGCTCGGCGTGTTGATGGTGTGGCTGGTCTGGCAGGTGTCCTGGTTGGCCTGCGAGTAGTAGCGCTTGACCTCGAGCTTCAGGTGGCGGCCGTCGGCCAGCTGCACCACGAAGACGTTGCCGGTCATCTTCACGCAGTTGGGGTACGTCCAGAATGACGACAGCACGAAGGCGGGGCCATTGAGCCCGGAGCCGTCGTCGACCTTCACGCAGCTGTCGGTGAAGTAGCGCTCTTTCTCGAACACCAGCATCGGGTCGACCGACATCACGTCGTCGAACACGGTGCCGTCCGGCAACCGCGCGGCGGCGACGCACGACGGGCCCGAGACGCCCGAGTTGAGGCGGATGAAGTAGCGCCGGAACGCGATGTCCCACGCGGTGCTGGTCTCGGCCTGCACGTCAGAGAGGTCGACGCGCTCGAGGCCGTTGGCGCCGAACTTCGCGTACGTGAACGACGTCGTCGGGGTGAGCCCGCCGGCCGACGCGTCGATGGACGTGAGGAACTCGCCGGCGATCACGCCTTCTTCGGTGATGGCCCCGGTCGCGAGGTTGTCCTTGTACGCCAGGGCTTGCGTCGCCTGATCGCTGCAGGTCACCGGCGTCGCCGTGCACGACTGCGCACCGCCGCCGGTCGCGTCGCCGCCGCCCGTTGCCGACCCACCACCCGTCGCGCTACCACCGCCCGTCGCCGCGCCTCCGCCCACACCGGAGTCCGGCGTGGGGGGCATTTCTCCGCACGCAGTCAGGGTCACCAGCGCAGTCACGATCAGCAGTCGCGTCTTCATGGGCGTTGGCGTATACGGGATATTGCAAATGAAAGTCAAAATCGTCAGATGATCCTCTTGCTCGCATTACCGCTGGTGATGGCCGCCACTCCGGCGGGCCCGTGTTTCCGCGACGCGTTGGGTGAGACGTGCGCCGTGTCGTCGGAGCGCGCGGCGTCAGGTCGCACGCGGCTCTGGCTGCAGCGCGGCGATCGCAGCTGGTCGGCGGAGGTCGGTGACACCGTCATCGTCGAGGCGACGTCGGCGCTGGCGTTGCCGGGCCTGCGCTTCGAGCGCGCGCTGATGCCGGCGGCGGGGCTGTTTCTCTACCGGGCCACCGATGGCGACGCGCTGCAGACGGCGGCGCGGCTCGCGGGGCACGTCGGTCGCGACGGCGTGCGCGGCGTCGGCCCGGAGCTGTGGCTCGCGCACTTCAAGTACGAGTTCCCGGAGACCGACCCGAACGATCCGCTCTTCGGTGGCCAGTGGTACTTCGACAACATCCGCGCGAAGGCGGGCTGGAAGCGGCACGTCGGCTCGGCTGACGTGGAGATCGCCGTCATCGACGACGGGTGCGATCTGCAGCACGTCGACCTCCGCAACAAGCTGCTGCCCGGCCGCGACGTGGTCGACCAGGACGACGACCCGTCGTTCACGCCCAACGAAGCGGGTAACGGTCACGGCACGGCGTGTGCCGGCCTGGTCGCCGCGAGCACCAACAACGGTGCGGGCATCGCGGGCGTGTGCCCCGAGTGCAGCCTGCGCTGCGTGAAGTTGATCGCGCCGCGGGGCGCGATGGTGCCGGTGTCGGCCGACGTCGACGCCTTCAACTTCGTGCTGCAGTCGGGGGCGCAGGTGGCGTCGAACAGCTGGGGCTTCGGGCCGACGGTGCCTGCACCTGCGGAGCTGGTGACCGCCATCACCACCGTGCTGCGCGACGGTCGCGAAGGCAAAGGCACGGTGGTGGTGTTCGCGTCGGGCAACGACGACGGCGTCATCGGCGCAGACCAGGTCGCAGCGATCCCCGGCGTCATCGCCGTGGGCTCGGTGAACCTGTTCGATCAGCTCACGCCGTACTCGAACCGCGGCCCGTCGCTCGCGCTCGTCGCGCCTGCGGGCACGGTGACGCTCGACCCTACCGGCGCCGAAGGTCAGGACCCCGGTGACACCACCGACAGCTTCGGCGGCACGTCGTCGGCGTGCCCCATCGTCGCGGGCGCTGTGGGGTTGATGTTGTCGAAGAAGCCTTCGTTGACCGCGGCAGAAGTGAAGCAGGTGCTGATGGCCACCGCGCGCCGCGCACCGTACGCGCGCCCCGATGACGCGGGCCACGATGATCGCTATGGCCGCGGCGTGCTGAACGTCGACGCCGCGCTCGAAGCGTTGGAAGAGCCGCCCGCGCCGATCACCGTGCCGACGGCGTCGCTCGAAGGGCCCGCGGTGAAGGGCTGTGGCTGCGGCAGCGTCGACGGCCTCGCGTTCGTGCTGGCGGCGCTCGTGCTCCGGCGGAGGCGCGTGGCGTGATGTCCGTGGTGCTGTTGGCCGTGCTGGCGGCGGGCGAAGACGGCGGACTGCCGGAGCTGACGACGGTGGTGACCGGCGCGCGCGCCGAGCGCGGCCTGCAGGACTCGACGGTGGCGACGGAGGTCATCACCCGCGAAGCCATCGAGGCCACCAGCGCGGTGACGCTGGGCGATCTGCTCGAAGAGCACGCCAACCTCGACGTCACGCGTGGCCTCGCGGGTCAGAACGTGCGGCTGCAGGGCCTCGACATGAAGTACCTGCTGGTGCTCGTCGACGGCGAGCGCGTCACCGGTCGCATCGACGGTGACCTCGACCTCACGCGCTTCATGGCCGAAGACATCGAGCGGGTGGAGATCGTGCGCGGCCCCGGTTCAGCGCTCTACGGCGCCGACGCCATCGCCGGCGTCATCAACATCATCACGCGGCGTGGGCGCAAGCCGTTCGCCGGCGACGTGAACATCGCCGGCGGCAGCCTCGGCCTGTTCGACGTGAGCGGCAGCGCGTCGACGAAGACCGGGCCCATTCGCGCGCGGCTCTCGCTCGGCTACCACCGCGGCGACGGTTGGGACCGCGACCCGAACGACGTGGCGACCACCGGCCCGCGCTTCGATCAAGCCAACATCTCTGGGCGCGTCGAGTGGCAGGCGGCCGAGACCACGTCCATCGAGGCCCGCGCTGAGTATTTCTACCGCGACACGTCGCGCGTCGATCTGGGCGCTGGTGGCGCGGTGTTCGATCGCGCGAACCGCACCGAGACGCTGACCGTGGGTGTCACGCCGAAGGGCTCGACGGCGTTCGGCCTCACGTGGCGACTGGGCGCGCACTACACGCTGTTCCGCGATCAGTTCCTGAACGATCAACGCAACGCCGCCGCGCTCGACGTGTACCAGGAGACGTGGGACCACCTCGCGAACGTGTCGGCGCTCGGAGACATGAAGCTGGGCGATGCACACGCCGTCACCGCCGGCCTCGAGGGCTACGCCGAGTGGCTCAAGAGCGATCGCGTGTCGGGCTTCGGCCAGCGCTACCGCTTCGCGGTCTTCGCGCAAGACGAGTGGACGGTGCTCAGGGCGCCGAAGCTGGCGTTGGTCCCCGGTATTCGCCTCGATGTCGACACGCAGTTCGGCGCCGCGCCTTCGCCGCGCCTCGCGCTGCGGTTCGACCCGCATGAGACGGTGACGGTGCGCGCCGCGGGTGGCCTCGGTTTCCGCGCGCCGTCGTTCCGCGAGCTGCTGCTCAATTTCCAGAACCCCGGCGTCGGCTACGTCGTCGAAGGCAACCCTGCGTTGCGGCCCGAGCACAGCTGGTCGGTCAACGTGAGCGGCGAGTGGCGGCCCGTCGCGCCGCTCACGGTCTCGGCGAACCTCTTCCACAACGAGCTCACCGACCTGATTCAGCCGATGAGCAACGGCACCAACGAGGCGGGGCAGCTGACGCGGTACCTCTACACGAACATCGATCGCGCCTTCACGCAGGGCCTCGAGTCGTCGGTGCGGGTGATGCCGCTGGCGAACCTGTCGTTCGACGTCTCGTACATGCTGCTCAACGCCATCAACCGCGGGACAGGCCAGCAGCTCGAAGGGCGCTCGGCGCATCGCGGCAGCGCCGACGTGCGCGTGCAGCTCTTCGACGCGCGGGTGAAAGCGACGCTGCGCAGCTCCCTCTCGTCGCCGCGGCCGTTCTACACGACGGTCGACGCGGCCGGCGCGCCGGTGGCGACGTGGTCAGCGCCGCTCGCGACACTCGACGCCAACGTGACCTTCACGCCGTTTCGTCAGCTGACGCTGGGCGTGCTCGCCGAGAACCTGCTCAACAGCGGCGACGCCTTGCTGCAGACGATGCAGCCGCGCACGTTCATGCTCACCGCGGCGGCGAGGTACTGACATGCGCGCGCTCGTATTCCTCTCGCTCTTCCTCGTCGCCTGCGCGCCGCGCCTCGAGCCGAAGCCGTTCGACGCAGGTCGCCCGAAGCCGGTGGAAGGCGACGGCGGCCTCTTCACGTCGCAGGAGGCCTTCGACGGCGGCGTAGCGATGGTGGTCGACGCGACCGATGCGATGCGTTGGGTGTACTTCGACTTCGATTCGGCGGTGGAGGTCGAAGACCTCGCGCCCGGTTGGGACATCGCGTTCCAGCGGTTCCTCATCAAGACGAACGGCGGCTTCTCTGGTGACGGCGGCGTGGAGGTCGCGCGCGTCGAGGCGATGTCGTTGCTGGACGTCACCAGCGAGCCGCCGGGGCCGTGGTTGGTCGATCAGCCCGACGGCGTCGACGAGGGCTCGAGTGATGACTACGCCTTTCATCAAGACCCGATGTGGTTCGAGTACGACGTGCGCTTTCACACGCTCACGCCGCGCCCGTTCATCTACGTCGTGCGCTCGACCGATCGACGGCTGTACCGCGTGAAGCTGCGCGGCTTCTACGACTCTGTGGGCACCAGCGGCGTGATGTCGCTCGACTGGAGCCCGTTGCCTTGACTCACACCTGGAAGGAAAGACGAAT
This sequence comes from uncultured Archangium sp., assembly GCA_964459885.1. Taxonomy (GTDB): domain Bacteria; phylum Myxococcota; class Myxococcia; order Myxococcales; family Myxococcaceae; genus Archangium_A. The sequence continues at coordinate 21,028 of CAYWON010000028.1, read as the reverse complement.
GAATCGCTCGCTGTTCCCGCTCCTCGCGCTCGCGACCTCGTGCGCGACGGTGCCCACGCCGCCGCCGGTGACGAAGGTCGTGCAGCCCGTTGAAGAGGTCCACTTCAGCGAGCTCAAGCAGCTCACGTTCGGCGGCGAGAACGCCGAGGCGTACTGGCGGTTCGACGGCCAGGGTGTGTCGCTGCAGCGCCGCGGCGTCGGCGACGACTGCGATCGCATCTACACGATGCCCATCACGAACGGCGTCGCTGGCGAGATGAAGCTGTTCTCGAGCGGCGAAGGCGCCACCACGTGCGCGCACTCCCTCGCTGACGACCAGGAGGTGCTCTACGCGTCGACGCACCTCGGCGGCGCCGCGTGCCCGCCGAAGCCGGACATGCGCCAGGGCTACGTGTGGGCGCTCTACGACTCGTACGACATCTTCAAGAAGCGCGCGGACGGCTCGGGCGAGCTGCAGCGGCTGACCGACGCGCCCGGCTACGACGCCGAGGCCACGGTGTGCGCGAAGGACGGCACCATCCTCTTCACGTCGGTGCGCGACGGCGACATCGAGCTGTACCGCATGGACAAGGACGGGAAGAACGTGAAGCGGCTCACGTTCACGCCCGGCTACGACGGCGGCGCGTTCTTCAACGCTGATTGCTCGAAGATCGTCTGGCGCGCGTCGCGGCCGAAGCCCGGCAAGGAGCTCGAAGACTTCCAGTCGCTGCTGAAGCAGGGCCTCGTGCGCCCCAGCAAGCTGGAGCTCTTCGTGGCGAACGCCGACGGCTCGGAGGCGCGGCAGGTGACCTATTTGAACGCCGCGTCGTTCGCGCCGTTCTTCTTCCCGAAAGGCGATCGCATTCTCTTCTCGAGCAACTACGGCGATCCGAAGGGCCGCGACTTCGACATCTGGGCCATCAACGTCGACGGCACGCAGCTCGAGCGCATCACGCACACGCCGGGGTTCGACGGCTTCCCCATGTTCTCGCCCGACGGGCAGTGGCTCATCTTTGCCAGCAACCGCATGACCGAGCCGGGCAAGCAGGACACCAACCTGTTCCTGACGAAGTGGGTCGAAGGCGTCGCGAAGTTCACGCCGGGCGCGGCTGAGCGCATTCTCGACGACGCGACGTGGCTCGCTGACCCGGCGCGTGAAGGCCGCGGCATCGGCACCAAGGGCCTCGAAGCAGCCGGCGAGTTCATCGAAGCGAAGCTCAAGGCGTTGGGCCTCGAGACCTCGCGCGTGCCCTTCGACGTGGTGACGAAGGTGACGTCGCAGAGCACCTTGAGCATCGGCGGCAAGCCGGTGACGGACTTCGTCACGACGGGCTGGAGCTCGCAGGGCGAGGTGAAGGGCAAGGCCGTGCTCGCGGGCTGGGCGATTCAAGACGCCGAGCTGGGCGTGGACGACTTCAAGGGCGTCGACGTGAAGGGGAAGATCGTCATCGCGCGCCGCTTCGTGCCCGAGAACGAGAAGCTGGCGTCGCCCGAGGCCCAGCGCCGCGCGGGTGATCTGCGGAAGAAGGCGTTCGTGGCGAAGTCGCTGGGCGCGAAGGCGCTGGTGGTCGTCGACTGGCCCGTCGCGAAGGACCCGAAAGAGATGCCGCCCGAGGCCGCGCTGCCGTCGCTGCGGCCTGAAGGCACGGGCGAGGCCGGCATCCCCGTCGTCGTGGTGAAGCGCGCGGCGCTCGAAGCGCTCTGGAAGAGTCTCGAGAGCAAGAAGAGCGTCGACGTGGCGATGAAGGTCGCGCTCACGTTCGACAAGACGCCGGCGTTCAACGTCGTGGGTCGCATCGCCGCGGGCAAGAAGGCGGGCGGCGCGGTCATCATCGGCGCGCACTACGATCACCTCGGCCTCGGCGGTCACAACTCGCTGGCGCCGGACAAGAGCGAGCCGCACCTCGGCGCTGACGACAACGCGTCGGGCACGGCCACGCTGCTGGAGATCGCGCGCGCCCTGAACGCTGACAAGGCTGAGCTGACCCGCGACGTCATCATCACCGCGTTCAGCGGCGAAGAAGACGGCGTGCTGGGCAGCGCCGCGCTGGTCAAGTCGAAGCCCGAGTGGCTCGACGGCGCGGTGGCGATGCTGAACCTCGACATGGTCGGCCGGCTGCGCAGCAACGAGCTCTCGGTGCTGGGCGCGAAGTCGGCCGCTGAGTGGGAGCCGCTGGTCGCCCACGCGTGCGCTGCGGCGCGCGTGAGCTGCAACGTGGGCGGCGATGGCTACGGCCCGAGCGATCAGACGTCGTTCTACGCCGCGGGCCTGCCGGTGCTGCACTTCTTCACCGGCGCGCACAGCGACTACCACAAGCCTTCCGACGCGGCGGCGAAGCTCAACGCGGGTGGCATGGGGCAGGTGGCGCAGGTCGTCGCCGGCATCGCGCGGGGCCTCGGCAACGCGACGTTGACGTACCAGAAGCTGCCGTCGCCCACGGGCCCCGGCGACGCGCGCAGCTTCAACGCGTCGCTCGGCACGGTGCCGAACTACAGCGGGCAGGCGGGCGTGAAGGGCGTGCTGCTCGACGACGTGCGGCCTGGCGGCGGCGCCGACAAGGCCGGCATGAAGCGCGGCGACGTCATCGTCAAGCTGGGCAAGTTCGACATCAACTCGGTCGAAGACCTGATGTTCGTGTTGATGCAGGCGAAGCCGGGCGAGACCGTGAGCGCGGCGGTGGTGCGCGACGGCAAGCGGGTCGAGCTTGAAGCGACCTTCCAGGAAGGCCGCCGTCGGTGAGCAAGGCCTCGCGCGCAGTGGAAGACGCGCTGCGCGCGGGTGACGTGACGGCGCTGCGCAAGGTGACCGACGCCGTCGACCCGGAGGTCGTCGCCGACGCGGTCCTCGCGCTCTGGGGCGCGCGGCCGACGCCCTCGATGTGGCGCGTGGCGCGGTCGTGTCAGCAGCTGCCTCCGCGCGCGGTCGAAGCGGTGCTCCGTCGGCTGCGCGACGTGCCGCAGCGGGGCTACGCGGTGTTCGTGCTCGAAGGCGCGCGCGTGACGAACTGGCGCGACACGCTGCGCGGTTACCTTGACCTGTCGACGCAGCACGCGTGGGGCTCGAAGGAGTCTCGTGAGCGCGTGAAGCGTCACGCCGCGGGGCCGCTGCTGCCTGCGATTCAGGCCGCCGCTGTCGCGGGTGGCGAGGTGCCGCTGAAGTTTCACGCCGTGCTGGCCAGCGACGCGTCCGACGCTTCGCTCGATGCGCTGCTGGCGAGCTTCAGCGCCGCGGCCGAGCAGCAGAGCGATCGGCTGGCGAGACTCCGAAAGCTCAAGACGCACGCGGCCGCCACCGACGAGCTGCACGGCTTCTTCGAGGCCGTAGAGCGCGGGCTCGACCGAAGGGCTTCATCGTCGGGCGTCATGGCGTTCGCGCAGTCACTCGGGCTCGACGGAAAGGGCCTCAAGGTGCGCGTCACGCTGGGCTCCACCTCAAAGAACCCGCAGAACGTCCCCGAGTACCAGGGCTCGGTGGTCATCGACGCCACGTCGGCGCGGTGGTTCCACGTGTGGCTCTCGCGCGTCTCGCTGGTGGGGAGCACGTCGACGCGATTCACGACTGGCTCCGCGACCGATGCCCTGAACGTGGGGCGCTGTGAGCCGGAAGCGCTCCCAGCGTGGCTGGCAAAGACGCAGGAGACCTTGAACATCCGCTGGGCGACGCCGCCGTCCTTCTACGGCTCGCTGCGCGGAAAGAAGCGCCAGGCCTTCATCGACTGGCTCTTCGGCCCGTCGCGGGCGTGACGGAATCACCGCGCGCCCGACAGCGTGACAGACGTCACGCGCGACGCCCGGTAGCATCGACGCCATGACGCGCGATGGGTTCCGCGAGGCGTTGCTGGCGGTGATGGATCGCAAGCAGCACTGGGCGTGGACGTTCTTCACTGGCGGTCAGGTCGAGAAGTCGAAGCTGCACGTGCACCTCGAGCAGGAATACGCGGTGTACGTGCGCGACTTCCCGGTGTTGGTGGGGCGCGCGTACGTGCAGTGCCCGCTGCCCGTCGTGCGGCGCGAGCTGGCCGAGAACCTCTACGAAGAAGAGACGGGCGGGCTGCACGCCGGGCGACCGCACCCCGAGCTGTTCCTCGAGTACCCGCGCGGCCTGGGCTTTGACCTGTCGCGCTTCGAGCACGTGACGCTGCTGCCGGGCGCGAAGTACTACCGCTCGGTCATCGACTCGCACACCTCGCGCCACGGCTGGGAATGCGCGGCGGCGGTGGTGACGCTGTTCATCGAGGGCACCTCGCACGAGCGCGCGTTGTTCGACACGAAGGTGCCTCCAAGGCCCGAGCCCGCGTTGAGCGAGCACCCGCTGGTGAAGCACTACGGCTTGCCGCTCGAGTCGCTCGCGCTCACGAAGGCGCATCGCGGCGTGGAAGGTGATCACCGGCTCGCGGCGTGGAAGGTGATGCTGGACCACGTCGACCCTTCCGCTCGCGGTCACGTCGTCGACGCGATGGAAGAGATGCTGCGTGCGTGGTTGAGCTACCGCGACGACGTGGCGCACGCGTGTGGCGTTCAGCGCTGAGCGCTTGGTGGCTCGCGTGAAGCGGTGTTCACTCCCGCGCCATGCACCGCATCGACGAGCCGCACCCGTTCAGTCTCGAGACCGCGAAGCTGCACTACGCCGAAGATCGCCCCGTCATCGCTGATCACCTCGCGCTCGAGTTGGACCTCGATTTCGAGAACGCGTCGGTCACCGGCGTCGCCACCCACAGCCTCGTCGCGGTCGGTGTCATCAAGCGCGTGACCTTCGACGCGATCGATCTCGACGTGCGCAAGGTCGAGGTCGACGGCAAGGCTGTCGAGTTCGACGCTTCGTCGGACGAGAAGCTGCACGTCTTGATTCCGCGGGGCATCAAGCCGCGCACGCCGTTTCAGGTGCGCATCAGCTACCGCGCGACGCCTCAGCGCGGCCTCTATTTCATCGGCGGCGACCAGGCGTGGACGCAGGGCCAGGACATCGACTCGCGGCACTACTTCCCGTGCCTCGACACGCCGGCGCAGAAGTGTACGAGCGAAGTGAAGGCCACGTTCCCCAGGGCGATGACGTCGCTGTCGAACGGCGCCCTGGTGAAAGACACGGTGAAGGGCAACCGCCGCACGATGCACTGGCGGCTCGACGCGCCGCACGCGCCGTACCTCGTGACGTTGGTGGTCGGGCAGTTCGAGGTGCACGAGCAGAAGCACCGCGACGTCGTCATTCGCACGCTCTTTCCGCCGGGCCGCAAAGACGACGCGCTCCGCTGCGTGAAGCGCACGCCGCAGATGATGGCGTTGTTCGAGAAGTGGAGCGGACAGGCCTACCCGTGGGGCGACTACGCGCAGGTCTTCGTGCGCGAGTTCATCTTCGGCGGCATGGAGAACACGTCGGCCACGACCCTGACCGACGCGGTGCTGCACGACGAGCGCGCGCACGCCGACTACTCGGCCGAGTTCCTCATCGCGCACGAGCTCGCGCACCAGTGGTTCGGTGACCTGCTGACGTGCCGCGACTGGCCGCACGGCTGGCTCAACGAGGGCTTCGCGACGTACTCGGAGATCCTCTGGAAAGAGGAGGGCGAGTCGCTCGACGAGGCGGACCACCAGCGCAAGCTGGACCTCGAGACCTACCTCGACGAGGTGAAGGAGCGGTACGCGCGGCCCATCGTCGCGCGGAAGTTCGACGCGCCCATCGACCTCTTCGACCGGCACCTCTACGAGAAGGGCGGCCTCGTGCTGCACGAGCTGCGCACGCGGCTCGGTGACGACGACTTCTTCCTCGCCATTCGTGAGTACGTGGCCGCGCATGCGGGCGGCTCGGTGGAGACGGTCGACCTCGCGCGCGCCATCGAGCGCACCAGCGGCAAGAACGTCGACAGGTTCTTCGACGAGTACGTGTTTCGCGCCGGGCACCCGGAACTCGATGTCGACGTCACCTGGGACGCCACGCGCAAGTCGGTGCGCTTGGCCGTCGAGCAGAAGCAGGAAGGCGACGCCATCGCGCTGACGCTGCCGGTGCTGTTGGTGGTGAAGGACAAGCCGACGTCGCACGCGCTGGCGCTGACGCAGAAGAAGCAGACGTTCTTTCTGTCGGCCGATCGCGAGCCCACCCAGTGCCTCGTCGACGCGCGGCGCGACCTGCTGGCCACCGTGAAGGTCACCAAGCCGCTCGGCTGGTGGCGGCACGAGCTGCAGCACGCCGACATCGCGCGGGCCCGCACCGAAGCCGCTGCGGCGCTGTCGAAGGACACCGCGGCCGTCACCGTGAAGGCGCTCGCCAAGGTGCTGAGCCAGGAGCGCGTGTTCTGGGGCGCGCGCGCGGCCTGCGCCAAGACGCTCGGTCAGCTGCGCACGCCGTTGGCGCGGCTGGCGTTGCTCTCGTCACTCAACGTCAAGCACCCGAAGGCGCGGCGCGCGGTCGTGACGGCGCTCGGCAGCTTCCGGGGCGACGCGGAGATCTCGGAGATCCTCGCGGGGGTCTCGAAGCAGGGTGACGCGAGCGGCTTCGTGGAAGGGGAAGTCGTGCGCTCGCTGGGCAAGGTGCGCGCGACGGGCGCGTTCGAGGCCATCGTCGCGTCGCTCAACCGCCCTGCGTTTCAGGACGCCGTGCGGGTCGGCGCGCTCGACGGTCTCGCCGAGCTGCGTGACGCACGCGGGTGGAAGCACGCGCTCGCGGCGCTGGCGCCCGGGCAGCCCATCTTCGGCCGACGCGCGGCGGTGCTGGCGGTGGCGAAGCTGGCAGAGCCCGCTGACAAGAAGACCGAAGCGGTCGACGTCATCGCGAAGCACCTGCGTGACGAGAACTTCCGCGTGCGGCTCGCAGCCATCGACGCGGCGGCCGAGCTGGGTGACGAGCGGCTCATCGGCCCGCTGTCGTCGACGCCGTTCACCGACGGCCGCGAGCAGCGCCTGGCCCGCGAGGCCGTGCGCACGCTGCGCGCGAAGTCACCGGGGAAGGAACTCCAGAGCCTGCGCGGCGAGCTCGACACCTTGAAGGGCGAGCTCCGCGCGCTGCAGGAAAAGCTCGAGACGAAGCGCTAGCGCGAGGTCGGGCGATCGCGCTGCGGCTCGGGCGGCGCGACGGCGACGTACACCGTCTGCCACGTGCTGACCTGCACTGCCTTGAGCTGCGCCTTGGTGCCGTCCAGCAGCGAAACCGTCATACCGTCGTTCATGCGCGCCACAGTGCACGACGACGACGCACGGTGTCACGGGGGCGTGTGAAAATCGGTAAATCCACGCCCTTGTTAAGCGGTTTACGAAGTCCGGTTCAGCAAAATCAGCGAGTTACTTCGGTTGTTGTAAAGGACCACCACGCGTCGGCAGCGGCGTCGCCAGCTGCCGGTCCATCACGCGCATGGTGTTGACGGCGCGCGGGCGCAGCATCGACGCGAGGTCTTGCTGAGACCGCGCGAGGCTCTCGCTGCAGCGCACGTTCTCGGGCTCCAGCTGCACGCAGCGGTGGAACACGTCGTTCGCCGACCGCACCTCTTCCAGCGTGCGGTTCTTCTTGGCGAGGAGGTTGTCGGCGTAGTCGAGCTCCTTCGACTCACCCTGAAATGGGCTGGGCGCGATGAGCGGCTCGTCGTTGGGCGTGCTGGCGCCGACGGGCGGTGCCACGGGCGGCGGCGGCATCACGTTGCCTCGCGCAGGCTCGCTGGGAGGCGGCGCGACCTGGGCCGTCTCTGCCACGGCGGGCGCGGCCGGCTGCAGCGCTGGTAGGGCCATGCGTGGCGGCGGTGCGTCGGGCGGCGCGCGGCGCAGCTCGGTGACGCGCGTGATGTCGCCTTGCGGTGGCGCTTCGACGTCGCTCGCGCTCATCGAGAACCAGACCGCCGCGCCCAGCACCACGCCACACCCCGCGCCGATGAAGAGGCCGGCCTTCATGCGCGCTCCTTGCCGAGCGCCTCGTAGGCGGTGATGACGGCGGTGATGTCCTGGTCGCCGAGGCCCGCGGCGCGCGCGAGGTTGTAGGTCTCTTTCACGCTGGCGGCGCTGGGCGTCGGCACGCGGTGCGCGGCGGCGTTCTCGAGGAAGAGCGAGAGATCTTTGTGCATCAGGTCGATGGAGAAGTGCGTCGCGAAGTCGCGCTCGAGCAACGCCTTGCCCTTGAAGTCGTAATACGGCGAACGGAAGCCCGAGGCCTGCACCACCTCGATGAACTTGCGCGGGTCGACGCCGGCCTTCTGCGTCAGCACGAGGCCCTCGCTGAAGGACTGCAGCATCGAAGCGATGAGCGCGTTGCCGGCGAGCTTCACCTGCGTGCCGGCGCCGACCGGGCCGCAGTGCACGACCTTCTCGCCGACGGCCTGGAAGAGGGGCGTGGCGCGCGCCAGCGTGGCGTCGCTGCAGCCGGTCATGATGACCAGCGTGCCTTTTTCGGCGCCGCCGCGGCTGCCGGTGACCGGCGCGTCGGCGAAATCGACGCCCAGCGCGCCGAAGCGCTCGGCCAACGACTTCACCATCGGCACCGACACCGTCGAGAAGTCGATGAAGAGCTGACCTTTCTTCGCGCCGCGCAGCAGGCCTTGCGCGATCTGCTCGAGCGCGGGCACGTCAGCCACGCAGGTGCAGAACGCGTCGACGGTGCGCGCGAGCGCCTCCGGAGACTCAGCGACCTCGAGGCCGTCGGCCTTGAGCGCGTTCGCTTTGTCGACCGAGCGGTTCCACACCACGACCTCGAAGCCCTTCTTCTTGAGGTTCCGCGCCATGGGCACGCCCATGATGCCGAGGCCGAGGAAGCCGACGCGCTTGATGCTCATGGCGTCAGCGTTACCAGAGCCCTGCGCACGAGGGGAACTCCCCTGATAGAAGTGACGCGTCATGCCGATGCGCATCTTCAGAGGCGAGTCTTCGAGCGCCGCTCAACGCGAGCGTCGCGAGCAGTTGGAGAAGGCGCTGGCCGATGGGTTCCGCACGCTCTCGAAGTTGTTCCAGCGCACCGCCGAGTTGATCGAGCAGCAGCGGCTGCAGCGCGGCGGCTACGAGAAGCAGGAGAAGTTCCTCGAGCGCAGCGACCGCAAGGACCCGCGGTAGCCGATGTTCTACGCATTCTTCCGCGCTGCTTCGGGCCTCGCGCTCCGGCTCTTCTTCCGCATCGAGCCTCCGGTCGACCCGCACGGCGCGCTGGCGCTCAAGGGGCCCGTGATGTTCGTGGGCAATCACCCGAACGGGCTCATCGACCCCGGCGTGGTGTTCGTGCTCGCGAAGCGCCAGGTCACGTTCCTCGCCAAGGAGCCGCTGTTTCGCTTGCCGGTCCTTGGCTCGATTCTGCGCGGCCTCGGCGCGCTGCCGGTGTTCCGCAAGCAGGACGGCCCCGGCGACACCACGAAGAACGAAGGCACGCTGACGGCCTCGGTCGAGGCGCTGAAGGCCGGGCGCGCCATCACCATCTTTCCTGAAGGCAAGTCACACAGTGAGCCGCAGCTGGCGGAGCTGAAGACCGGGGCCGCGCGCATCTGTCTCGAGGCCGCGCGGCAGGGCGCGCCGGTGCACCTGGTGCCGGTGGGCATCACGTACGAGGCCAAGCACCTGTTCCGAAGCCGCGTGCACGTCGAGGTGGGCGCGCCCATCGCTCCGACGGGTGAAGCGCGCGAGCTGACGCAGACCATCGCCACCGCGCTCAAGCACGTGACGTTGAACCTGCACGCGTGGGAAGAGCTGCCGCTGCTGCAGACGGCCGAAGCGCTCTACGCGTTGTCGCAACAGTCGAAGGCGGGCGACGCCGAGCGGCTCAAGGCGTTCTCTCGCGGCGTGGCGGTGCTGCGTGACGAGGATCCCGAGCGCCTCGAAGCGCTGAAGGAGCGGCTGGTGCACTACCGCGGTCGGCTCTCGCTGCTGCGCATGTCGGCCGACGACGTGACGTCGCAGTTTCGACCGGCGACGGTGGCGTGGTTCGTCACGCGCAACGTGCTGTGGTTGGTGACGCTGCCGGTCGTGGCGGTGGGCTTCATGGTGTTCGTCGTGCCGTATTTCTTGCCGCTGCTGGCCGTCAGGCTCGCGAAGCCCGACATCGACACGCAGTCGACGGTGAAGGTGCTGACCGCGATGGTGGTGGCGCCGCTGTGGTGGGCGCTGCTGACGGCGCTGAGCTGGTGGCAGGGCGGGGCGGTCTCGGCGCTGCTGACCTTCCTCGCGGTGCCGCCGTTGGCGCTGTTCACGCGCATGTTCTTCGAGCGCCGGGCGTCGGCGCTGCGCGACGTGCGCACGTTCTTCGTGCTGGGCAGCCGCAAGCGCGTGCAGCAGCGGTTGGTGGAAGAAGGTCGCGCGATCGCCGCGGAGGTCGAGCGGTTGGTCGGCGAGCTGTCAGCGCGCGTCGCCTGAAACACGTCGGCCCGGAGAACCGTGAGGCGCTCCGGGCCGCGTGGTGGTTCAGCTCAGCTGAGGCTTACTGGCAGTGACCCGTCGTGGTGTTGCAGGTCTGGCCGACGTCGCAGCCACCGGCGGTGCAGTCCGGGTAGCAGATGTTGGCCGTGCCCACGGCGAAGCAGGTGTAGCCAGTGCGGCAGGTCGAGCGGGTGCCCGGCGCCGAGCAGGTGCGCAAGCACAGGCTCTCGTCGTCGTTCGGATCGTTGGGGGTTCCGTTCGAGAACTTGATGCAGGTGGCGTTGGGGCCGCAGAAGTCGCCGCGGAGGTCGTAGCTGCAGTCGGCCGTGCAGTGGCCGCCGGTCCAACCGCTGAAGCCACCGTCAGGCAGCGTGCCCTCGAAGCAGGTGCCGAGCAGCTGCGACGGAGGGTTCTGGCATTGCGAGTCGGCCGTGCAGGCGTTGCCGGACGACGTCGCGTTGCCGTCAACCGGCATCGGGATGGGGTTCAGCCAGCACGCACCCGGCATCCCAGCCTCGTTGAACATGCACGAGTAGCCGTTGCGGCACGTCGACTGCGATCCAGCGCTGGCGCAGCCCGCCATGCAGAACGAGTTCGGCTCGCCGTATAAGGTGAAGACGGAGTTGTCGATCGCGCACAGGCCGCCCGCACCGCAGTCGGCGCTCGAGGTGCACGACCGCGAGCAATACCCGCCGGTGTAGGTGGCGTTGCCCTGAGCAGTGGTCAGCTTGCAGGTCAGGCCCGACGCACAGTTGCTGGTCGACGTGCAGGCGCCGCCAATCGGCTGGTTCGTGGTGCCGGTGCCGCCGCCGGTGGTGCCGGTACCGCCGCCAGTGGTGCCGGTACCGCCGCCGGTGGTGCCCGTGCCGCCGCCGGTGGTGCCCGTGCCGCCACCCGTCGTGCCGGTGCCGCCGCCAGTGCCGCCCACGCACGTGCGTGAGGTCTGATCACAGGTCTGCGTGCCGCTGCAGATGGAGCACGGCTGGCCGCCCTGGCCGCAGCTCGTGTTCGTGTTGCTGTTCAAGTACTCGAAGCAGAACGTTCCGACGAAGCACCCGGTGCAAGACCCCGTGCCGCCGCCGGTCGTACCCGTGCCGCCGCCCGTGGTGCCGTCGCCGCCGCCGGTCGTGCCGTTGCCGCCGCCGGGCGTGCCGTTGCCGCCGCCAGTGGTGCCGTCGCCGCCACCCGTGGTGCCGCTGCCGCCGCCGGTCGTGCCGCTGCCGCCGCCCGTGCTCCCGTTGCCACCGCCCTGGGTGCCGACGCACGTGCCGAGGTTGCAGGTCTGGCCGAGCTGGCACGACGTGCACGCCTGACCGAGCTGGCCGCACGTGGACTGCGACGACTGCTGGCAGGTCCCGGAGCTGTCACAACAACCCGTGGGACAGGTCGTCGGGCTACACTTCACTGCAGGGCCGCACGCAGGTGCGACGGCAACCATCAGGCCGATGAAGAACCCGGCCAAAACACTCTTCGATTGATTCATATGTCTCGATTTCCCCTGCGGATCCGCCGGCCGGTGGATGCCGCGTCGAACTGTCGTACCTGAAACTCCGAGCGACTGCCAACGCGCTAACACGGCTACACTGGCGCCGTGATTCACACCGCGGTCGAGGCGAGGGGCCTCATCAAGCGCTTTGGCACGTTCACAGCCGTCAACGCGCTCGACATGACGATTCCGAAGGGCGCGTTCTACGCCTTCCTCGGGCCCAATGGCGCCGGCAAGTCGACCACCATCTCTTTGATGACGGGCACTTACGCGGCCGATGGCGGCACGCTGTCCATCCTCGGCATCGACGCCCAGCGCAGCCCGCTCGACGTGAAGCGGCGCCTCGGTGTGGTCCCCGAAGAGCTGTCACTTTTCGAACGCCTCACTGGCCGCCAGTACCTCGTGTTCAGCGGCCGCATGCACGGGCTGTCGGGCGACGAGTCGTCGGCGCGCTCTGAGGAGCTGCTCGCGTTGACCGAGCTGGCGAGCAAGGGCGACACGTTGGTGGCCGAGTACTCGAAGGGCATGCGGCGTCGGCTCGCGATCGCCGCGGCGTTGATCCACGCGCCGGAGCTGGTGTTGCTCGACGAGCCCTTCGAAGGCATCGACGTGCTCGCCGCCGGCGTCATTCGTGAGCTGCTGGCCGAGCTCTCGCGTCGCGGCGTCACGTTGCTGCTCACCACGCACGTGCTGGAGATCGCCGAGCGCCTCGCCACGCACGCTGGCGTCATCCGCGCGGGGAAGTTGGTCGACGAAGGTGAGGTCGCAGCGCTCAAGGCGCGCCACTCGGTCGACTCGCTGGAGCATGTCTTCGAGAAGTTGATCGGCGTTCCGGTCGCCCGCGACGCACGGCTGAGCTTCTACAAATGAAGTCGCCGGGCTTCGTCACCCACCTCATTCTCTTGTGGGGCCTTCGGCTCCGCGTGGGCCTGAACCGCGGCTCGCCGTCGAGGTGGTGGCTGCCGGTCGTGGGCTTCCTCTTCTCGAGCGCGCCCGCGGTGGTGCTCGGCGTCGGCTTCTTCGGGCTGGTGCGTCTCTCGACGCAGCTGGACCTCGAGCTCTGGCCCGACTTCATCGTGCGGCTGCTCTCGTTCGTGACGTCGGCCGTGTTGGTGACGTGGCCCGTCTTGTCTGCGGGCGTCGATGATCACTCCGAGGTCTCGCGCTACGCGGCCTACCCCATCTCTTCGCTGCGGCTCATGTTGGCGTCGACGTTGGCCGGCCTGGCAGAGCCGCGATCGCTCGTGTTCTACGGCCCGCTCGTCGGCGCGACGCTCGGCTACGTGTCGGTGCGGCAGGTGCATCACCCTTTGTTGCTTGTCATCGGCTTCGGCGCGTACGTGCTCTTCAACGCGGCGCTCTCGCGCGTGGGCCTGCACATCGTGCTCAACGTGCTCCGACAGAAGCGCAGCGCCGAGCTGATCGGCGGCGGCTTCTTCCTCTTTCTGGTGGCCGCGTCGTTCATTCCGCCCGTCGACACGAGCTGGCTCTTCGATCTCGGCAAGGCGGGCGTGCAGGCGGTGCCCGACACCATCGTGGCCGACGCCACGCGGGCCCTCGGCCGTTTCCCGACGGGCTTCTTCGCGCACGGGCTCTTGATGTCGGTGGTGCACGACGGCACCAAGGTGCTGGCCGACGTGCTCGCGTTGGTCGAGCTGACGTTGATCATCATGGTGGTCGCGTGGGGCTTGCTCATCGACTTCCACCGGCAGTCGGGCAGGGCGGGGCCCGCGGTCGGCGTGCAGCGCGCGCGCAACCCGTTCATCGCGCCGAAGACGTTGTTCGGCACCTTCGTGGTTCGCGAGGCGGTCGACCTCTTTCACAACCCGCGCGCGCGGCTGCTCATCGCGGTGCCGTTCGTGCTCGCCATTCTCTTCAAGCTGCTCAGCGGCCGCGCGCTCTTCGTCTTTCTGTTGGGCGACACGGCCGACGCGTGGCTGCTCGGCGGCTTGAGCGTCTACGGCGCCATCGTGATGGGCTCGACGTTCTCGCAGAACGCATTCGCCTACGACGGTCACGGCTTCTCGGCGTTCCTGGCAGCGCCCATCTCGCTGGGTGACGTCTTGCGCGCAAAGAATGTCGTGCACGCCTGCGCGGGCGGTGGGCTGGGTGTGGTGGTGGCGCTCTTCTACGTCGTCTATTTCGGCCACGGCTCGCCGTTGGACGTCGCGCTCGCGCTCGCGTCGGTGGCGACGTTGATCCCGATGGTGCTCACCGTCGGCAACGGGCTGTCGCTGTATTTCCCAGTGAAGTTCCACGCGAACCTCAAGCGCCGCGACAAGCTGCCGTTCATGGCGTCGATGATCGGCATCGGCGCGGCGGGCCTCGGCACCTGGCCGATGGCGCTGGCGCTGCGACAGGTGGGCACCGCGGGGCCGACGCTGCAGTCGCTGCTCACCGTGGCGGGCGCCGCGCTCTGTGCCTGGGGGCTCTACTGGTTGACGCTGCCGCGCTGGGTGGCGCTGCTCGAGCGACGTCGTGAGTTCATCTTGCGCGCGGTGGTGCGCGAGTGAAATCGAACTGAAGCTCAACCGTAGAGGTCAGCGTGAACTTCATCCTCAACATCCTGTGGGCGCTGTTCGGCGGCGGGCTGGTGCTGGCGCTGGAGTACGCGCTTGCGGGCGTCGTCTGCTGCCTCACCATCGTCGGCATCCCGTTCGGGCTGCAGTGCTTCAAGCTGGCGGGGCTCGCGCTGTTCCCCTTCGGGAAGGACTTCGACGACGCGCGGCCGGGCGGGGCGACGAGCTTCGTGTTCAACGTCTTGTGGTTCGTGTTCGCGGGCGTGTGGATCTGCATCACGCACCTCGCCGCGGCCGTGCCGTTGGCCATCAGCATCATCGGCATTCCCTTCGCCGTGCAGCACGTGAAGCTGGCGATGATCGCGCTGACGCCGTTCGGCGTGCGGGTCTACGAGCGCGCCTGAGCTTCGGCGTGGCGCTTGAGCGCCTGCGCGCTGTCGTGAAACCGGGTGATGACGCGCTTCAAGGGCACGAAGCGCGCGAGCAGCCCGTGGAACACCTCTTCTGATTCGTAGCGTGTCGTGCCCGCATCGAGGCGCGTCAGCGTCTGCACGCGCTCGGCGCGCACGAGGCCGAACGTCGGCAGCACGCCTTGAAAGATCCACGCGAGCACCGCGCGCTCTCCCGGGGCCTCCACGCGGCTGACCCGCTCGCCGACCTTCATGCCGCTGCCATCAGGCCAGCGCACGTGAAGCACGAGCGGCGTGCCCACCGTGGGCCGCGCCGCGCCGACGACCTGCACGACGAACGGGTTCCACGCGCCGTACGCGTCGAGCGCAGTGACGATGTTCCAGACGGTGTCGATGGGCGCGGCGATGTCGACGCTCGCGCGTGCGGAAGGGGCGGCCATGCGTCAGCGCTTCCGGGCTGGTGGCTTCTTCGCGGGCGCCTTCGTCGTCTTCTTCTTCTTCGCCTTCTTCGGCGGCGCCGACATCGCGTCGCGGTGCGCGACCTCAACCCACGGACGCAGACCGTCGACGTCATCGGCCAGCAGCTCGGGCATCACCACCCACGTGGTCATCGTGCTCCCGCGGCCCATGGGGTCGAAGATGTCGGCGCCTTCCAACGCGCGGGCCTTCTCGAAGCGCTCCGCGTCGCGGAACTTCAGCACCACGCGGCCGTCCCACACGAGGCAGTAGATGATGTCGTTCGCGAAGAACGCGTCGCTGCCGAACATGCGCTTCTCGGTGACCTCGGGGAGATCGGCCGAGAGCTCAGCGATGAGGCCCTTCAAGAACGCGTTGAGCGTGCTCATTGCGCGGCCGGGCTGTCGGTGAGCCGCCACGCGTTCAGCAGGCGCACGCGCACGTCGGGCGGCTCCCAGGTGAAGGCCCAGCGTGAGCGCCACAGGCTCGTGCCCAGCATCTTGTCGTCGCTGTCGGGCAGGCCACGCGCGACGGTGCGGCTGAAGTGCAAGACCGACTCATCGAAGCGGGGATCGCCGGACTTCACGACGATGGCGACGTCAGCGAGCGCGCCGGTGGCGTCGGTCGTCATCTCGAGCACCGTGCGCAGCCGCTCTCGCTGAATGCGCTCCCGCAGGTTCTCCGACTGGCCGAGCAGCTGCAGCATCTGCTCACGAGACCGCGCGTCGTCGACGGTCGGCGTGCCCACGTTGTTCGCGGTGATGCTGCGCCCGAGCGGCGAGTCTGCGACGCGGCGCGACGCTTCAGCCGACGGCCCGTTGTTGAACATGATGCTCGCCACGTCGGCCACGACGTCGCCGCGGGTCATCGGCGTCTTGTCGATGTTCGCCTTCGGCAGCTTCGTGCGCATCGCCGACTCGTAGCGCTTGAAGTGCGCCGGCACGTTGCCGACGGCGACCGCGGCGAGGCCGACCTGTTCGCGGAGCTCGGCGTTCAGCTTCCGCGTCAGCACGTCGCCGGTGTACTCGTTGAGGCTCGCTTCGTCGGGCGCCTCACCGGGGCCGTTGCGCACCGTGGTGCCACGCGGCGTCTCAGACAGCCCGCCGGTGCCCAGCGACATCGCGAAGCCGCTGCTGGGCGTCAGCGTGGGGCGCGCCACGACAGGGCCGTCGCCACGCTCGCTGCCTTCCACGTTCGAAGGCGTGTCGCTCGTGCCGGTGCCGGTGCTGCCGGTCGACGCGGGTGGTGCAGACGCGGTCGGTTGCGTCGCGGTGGTCTTCTTCTTCACTGGCGCGGCGGGCTGCTGCGGCGTCTGCGGCTCGGCGACGGTGGGTTGCTGCGGCTGTACGTCGACCCAGGTGAGGTCTTCCATCACCAGCGGCGCGTTGGTGTACGCGGGCGCTTCGTCAGGGCGCGAGGCGAACCACCACAGCATGAGCGCGTGCAGCCCCAGGGACACGCCCAGGAGCGCCAGCACTCGGAAGCGGTCGGTTCTGCGCTGCACGTCGGGGCACATAACACCGAGTCGGGTGTGGAGTAGAAGTCGGCGCCGCATGTTGCCTTTCACGTCGCCGCTCGAACCGATGCTTGCGCAGGCGCAGGACGAAATTCCCTCTGGTGACGGGTGGTTCTACGAGCCCAAGTGGGACGGATTTCGCGCCATCGTCTTCAAGGACGGCGACGCCGTGCACCTGTGCAGCCGGAACGGGCAGCCGCTCGAGCGCTATTTCCCCGACGTGGTGGCGGGCCTGCAGCGCTCACTGCCTGAGCGCATCGTCGTCGATGGGGAGATCATCCTCCCGGGCAAGGCCGGCCTCGATTTCGATGCGCTCTCGCAGCGCATTCACCCCGCGGCGTCGCGCATCAAGCGGCTGTCCGAAGAGACGCCCGCCGGCTTCGTGGCCTTCGATTGCCTCGCGGTGGGCGACGACGACGTGCGCGAGCGCGGCACGCTCGAGCGACGCGAGCTGTTGCTGAAGCACTTTCAGGGTCACGGTGCGTACTTCGTCACGCCGTTCACGATGGACGTCACTGAAGCGCAGCGTTGGTTTCATGACTTCGAGGGCGCGGGCTGTGACGGCGTCATCGCGCGGCGCACCACGTTGGGCTACCGGCCCGGCGAGCGCGTGATGGTGAAGACCAAGCACGGCCGCACCGCAGACTGCGTGGTGGGCGCGTACCGCGAAGGCAAGAAGCCGGGTACGGTGGGATCGCTGCTGCTCGGCGTCTACGACGAGCAAGGCGTGCTGCATCACATCGGGCACACGTCGTCGTTCACCGTGAAAGAGAAGACGGCGTTGCTGGAGAAACTGAAGCCGCTCGAAGGTGGCGAGTCGTTTGGTCACGGTCGCACGCCCGACGCGCCCAGCCGCTGGAGCAAGAAGAAGGACGACGCGCCGACGTGGGTGCCGCTGCGGCCCGAGCTGGTGTGCGAGGTGCGCTACGACTACCTGCAGGGCGCGCGTTTTCGCCACGCGTCGACGTTCCTCCGCTGGCGCGACGACAAGGCGCCGAAAGACTGTCTGTTCTCGCAGCTGCTGCCGCCCAACCCTTTCAGCCTCGAGAAGATCGTGGCGTTGAGCCCGAGCCGTGTCGCTGCGCCCTGAAGAGCTCGTCCTCATCGCCGCGGAGGTGAACCGCGAGCTCGCGGGCGGGGTGGTGCAGAAGGTGTACGCGCCGACGACGACGCGCGTGTACTTCGAGGTCCGCGTGCCGGGCCGCAGCGTCACCTTGTTGGCGTGCAGCGACGCGGGCGCCTCGCGCTTCTCGGCCGTGGAAGAGCGGCCCCAGAACCCGCCGACGCCGCCGACGTGGCAGTCGGTGCTGCGCCGCGAGCTGACCGGCGTGAAGCTGGCGGACGCCGAAGCGCTGCCGGGCCGCAAGACGCTGCTGCTGCACTTCACGAAGGAAGCGCAGGGGAAGTACCTGACGTTGATCCTCGAAGCGACGACCGCGCCCTGCGTGGTGTTGTGCGCGGGAGACAAGGTGTTGTCGCAGTCGGTGCCCACGCGACCGGGGCTGCGCGTCGGGCACCCGTGGCGGCCGCTCGACGAGCACGAGGTGAAGCCGCAGCCCTCGCGCCTCTCCGGGGACCGCACGTTCCTGCGCCTCACGCACGCCGCCGAGACGCTGCTCTCGACGGTCGAACAGAAGACCTGGACCGACGCGCGGCGAGCGCCTGTGCTGGCGAAGCTCAAGAAGCTGCGCCGCACCGTAGAAAAGGTGCGCGCCGAGGCCGATCGCTCCGAGCAGGCGAACACGCTGCGCAGAGAAGGGGAGCTGCTGACGCAGAACCTCTACCGCCTGAAGCGTGGCGCGGCCGAAGTGACGCTGACCGAGTACCGGGAAGACGGCAGCACGCACGACGTCACGGTGAAGCTCGATCCCCGCCGCACGCCGCAGCAGGAAGTCGAGCACCGCTTTCATCAGTACAAGCGGCTCCTGCGCGGGGCGGACATGGCGAAGACGCGGCTCGCCACGCTGCAAGCTGAAGAGGCCGCGCTGCAGGCGCAGCTGGTCGAGCTCGACGCGACGCCCGCCGAAGCGCCCGTGCACGTCGCGCCGAAGCAGCACGGACCTCAGCAGCCGTTGCCGCCGTACCGCGAGTACGTGGGCACGGGCGGTCAGAAGCTGTGGGTCGGTCGCGGCTCTGCGCACAACGACGCGCTCACGTTCCACGTCGCGCGGCCCTTTCATGTCTGGTTCCACGCGCGCGGCGTGCCGGGCGCGCACGTGGTGGTGCCGCTCGACAAGCACGCGCAGTTGTCCGCTGACGTGCTGCTCGATGCGGCGCACCTCGCCGCGCACCACTCCGACGCGCGTGGCGAGCCCCGCGTTGAGATCAGCTACGTGCCCGTGAAGTACGTGCACAAACCGAAAGACGCCGCGCCCGGCGCCGTCACGTACACGCGCGAGAAGACGCTGCTGCTGCGCCTCGAGCCCGCACGCCTCGAAAAGCTCCTCGCGACGCGCGTCGAATGACGTCTGTCAGGCCTTGGACGCGCTGCAGCAAAAGTGCCGTTTGATCGGGAAAACAGAGCTGTGTTACAGCGCGCGCCTTTTCAGGATTCGTACCCACACGTCTGCGGAGTGACGATTTGTTGGCGTTCAACCTCACAGCTGCTGTCGCTTCGTTAACGGGACATGTCGGTTCCGCCAGCGCAGCGTCGTTGCTGGGTGGTGCGTGGGGCGCGAATTTCCGAATCGGATCAACGAGTTTCACCTCGACGGCGATGACGGCGGCAGCGGCACACAAGTTGCCAAGTCGTCACGCCCGTCCCTGGAGGTTCGCGTGAAGCGAGCGGTTGCCGCAATTCTGATGCTTGCCCTGGTGCCCGGTGCGGCGCTTGGTCAGGACTCCACGCAGACGCCCCCTCCAACGCAGGGCGACTCAAACTCTTCCACCGCTCCGACGACGCCCCCGGCTGAAGGGTCGGCGGCCCCGGCGGCGCCGGCTGATCCTGCGGCGGCGGCCAAGAAGGCGAACAACCCGCTCGCGAAGGCCGTTCAGGCGCGTACGCCTGAAGAGCAGGCCCGCCAGTCGGGCTTCCAGATCATCACCTCGCTCGATCACTACCTGGGCACGGGCACCTTCAGCGACGCCACGATGTACTCGTCGCTCACGGCCTGGCTGACGATCATTCCGCAGTATCTCTTCAGCATTGGCGGGCAGCGCCTCGTGGCGAGCGGCACGCTGCGCGGCGTGTGGGAATACACGATGCCCGACGTCGCGACCGGCCGCCGCTGGAGCCTGTGGGACGTCAGCCTCGGTGTCTCGGCGCCGGCGCTCTTCCGCGACAAGGCCATCACGGGCATCGCATTCACCCCCAGCATCGGCCTCACGATTCCGTCGTCGCCCGAGAGCATCAACGCGCGGCTCATCACCACGGTGCGAGCCGGCGTGGTGATGTCTCGCTCGTTCAAGCTCGGCGACAAGGGCCAGGGGCTCGACCTGCGCGCCGTGGTCAGTGGCTCGCGTTCGTTCTTCGCGATCCCAGCCAACGGCTACCACAACCCCGAGCTGACCGGCGCTCCCAGGGTTGACTCGCAGGGCGTCGCCTACGCCACGTGTCGCCCAGGCGAGAGCCTGTGCGGCATTTCCGGCAACAACATGGCGTGGCTCTTGTCGGTGGGCGGTCAGGTTCAGCTGCGCGCCACCGGCAGCTTGATGTTCTACGTCGGCTACACCTTCCTGAAGGTCTGGCGCTACTCGGCGACTGACCTCGACCCGTCCGTCGATCCGAACGCGTCGAAGGCGATGACGACCGATGGCCAGTACGCGGCGAAAGGCGGCGCCGGGCAGTTCGACCGCACGTCGGCCTTCTTTGGCGGCAGCTACCAGCTCAACGAGCACTACTCGCTCGATCTCGGCGTCAGCACGATTCAGCAGCCGCTCGTCGTCGATGGCAGCGGCAAGTTCGTCGTCCGGTTCCCGTTCTTCGCGACCACCAACGTGAACGACAACGCGACTTCCATCTACTTCACGCTTACGGCCGCTTACTGATCATGACTTCCCGCACCCCGTCACATCTCCTCGGAGGCAACATGAACCATCGCTCCACCTCCTGGCGCCTGCTCGGTGCCATGCTCGCTGCGCTGATCGCAGCGGGTTGTGCGCAGAGCAACGGCGACCTCGTGCAGGTTCAGCCCAACGTCGTGCGGAAGACTGACCTCCTCGATGGTCAGTGGCTCTTCCGCAACACGGTGACCTGGACGCCCTTCAACACCCAGTTCACGTTCCCGGGTCAGACCGGCAACATGGAAAAGCTGGTGTGGGAGATCCAGCAGGGCAACCTCGTCGGCTACCGGTCGTACCCCTACATCCTCGGCGCTGAGTCGAACATCGACCAGAACTCGCTCGTGTCGGGCAC
>CAYWON010000027.1:0-52362 GCA_964459885.1 uncultured Archangium sp. | reverse complement strand
ACGTGAACTCGATGGCGTCGAACCTCACGACGCAGGTGCGCAACATCGCCGAGGTGACCACCGCCGTCGCCAAGGGCGACCTCTCGCGCAAGATCACCGTCGACGTGCGCGGCGAGATCCTCGAGCTCAAGAACACCATCAACACGATGGTCGATCAGCTCTCGTCGTTCGCTTCAGAAGTGACCCGCGTCGCGCGCGAAGTCGGCACCGAAGGCAAGCTGGGCGGTCAGGCCGTCGTGAAGGGCGTCGGCGGCACGTGGAAGGACCTCACCGACAACGTGAACTCGATGGCGTCGAACCTCACGACGCAGGTGCGCGGCATCGCGAAGGTCGTGACCCACGTCGCCAACGGCGACCTGAAGCGCAAGCTGGTGCTCGACGTGAAGGGCGAGATCGCTGAGCTCGGCGACACCATCAACGGCATGATCGACACGCTGGCCGTGTTCGCCGACCAGGTGACCACGGTGGCGCGCGAAGTCGGTATCGAAGGAAAGCTCGGCGGTCAGGCCAACGTGCCCGGCACCGCCGGACTGTGGCGCGACCTGACCGACAACGTGAACCAGCTGGCCGCGAACCTGACGACGCAGGTGCGCGCCATCGCCGAGGTCGCCACCGCCGTGACCAAGGGCGATCTCACGCGCTTCATCACCGTCGGCGCGCAGGGCGAGGTCGCGGCGCTCAAGGACAACATCAACGAGATGATCCGCAACCTGAAGGACACCACGCGCAAGAACACGGAACAGGACTGGCTCAAGACCAACCTGACCCGCTTCACGCGCATGCTCCAGGGCGAGCGCGACCTCGACACCGTCTCAAAGGTGACGCTCTCAGAGCTGGCGCCGCTCATCGCCGCGCCGTGGGCCGCGTTCTACGTCGCCGAGCGACAGGACAACGCCGACGTGCTCGTGCTGCGCGCCGGCTACGCCATCTCTGGAGATCGGAAGCTCGGCCTCACGCGCGTCGCCGTCGGCGAAGGCCTCGTCGGCCAGTGCGCGGCAGACCGCCAGCCCATCTTCGTCAGCAACGTGCCGGTGGACGCCGTGCGCGTCACCACCGGCCTCGGCGCCACGCCCGTGCATCACCTGCTGGTGTTGCCGGTGCTCTTCGAAGGCGAGCTCAAGGCCGTGCTCGAGCTGGGCAGCTTCAGCGCGTTCTCTGACGTGCACATCGACTTCGTGAAGCAGCTGACGCAGTCGATCGGCATCGTGCTCAACACCATCGGCGGCAACATGCGCACCGAGACGCTGCTGCAGCAGTCTCAGGCGCTCACCGAAGAGCTGACCGAGATCAACAAGCGCCTCGAGCAGCAGAAGACCGAGGTCGAGCACAAGAACCGCGAGGTCGAGCAGGCGAAGTTCGCGCTCGAAGAGAAGGCGGAGCAGCTCTCGCTGGCGTCCCGCTACAAGTCCGAGTTCCTCGCGAACATGTCGCACGAGCTGCGCACGCCGCTCAACTCGCTGCTGCTGCTCTCGCAGTACCTGTCCGAAAACGGCGACGGCAACCTCTCGCCCAAGCAGGTCGACTTCGCGCGCACCATCAACTCTGCGGGCACTGAGTTGCTGGAGCTGATCGACGACATCCTCGACCTCGCGAAGATCGAGTCGGGCACCGTGGCCGTCAACGTGAGCACCGTGCGCCTGCAGGAGGTGCGCGACTTCGTGGAGCGCTCGTTCCGCCAGCTCGCCGAGAAGAAGGGCCTCACCTACGAGATCGACATCGACCCGGCGCTGTCGGGCGCGATCGTCACCGACGCCAAGCGGCTGCAGCAGGTCTTGCGCAACCTGTTGTCGAACGCCTTCAAGTTCACCGAGCGCGGCAGCGTGGTGCTCAAGGTGTTCTCGCCGAAGGACGGCGTGGTCGGCTTCAGCGTGGTCGACACCGGCATCGGCATTCCGCGCGACAAGCACCAGCTCATCTTCGAGGCGTTCCAGCAGGCCGACGGCACCACCAGCCGCCGCTACGGCGGCACCGGCCTCGGCCTGTCCATCAGCCGCGAGCTGGCGCAGCTGCTCGGCGGCGAGCTCCGTGTCGACAGCGAGGTCGGCATGGGCAGCACGTTCACCCTCTTCTTGCCCGAGCGCTACGCGGGGCGCGCGCGCGCGGTGGGCGAGCCGCCGGCGGGCCAGCCGGCGCGCACGCCGTTCGAGATCCGCCGGCCGGCCGAGCCCGTCGTGCAGCGGGTCGCCGAGGGGCTGCTCGACAACCTGCGGCGCGCGACGGCCGAAGCGCAGCTCAAGTCGGTGCTGCTGGTGTCAGAGAACGCGCACGACGTCAGCGGCTGGCGCGAGGCCGCCAAGCGCCACAACCTCTCATTGCACGTGGTGGAGCACGCCGACTCGGCGGTCGACGCGGCCCGCAGGCCCGAGGTGATCGCCGTGCTGATCGACCTCGCGCTGCCCGGTCGTGACGCGTGGACGACCCTCGATCGCCTCAAGCGCGACGTCACGGTGCGCCACCTGCCCACGTGGCTCATCGGCGCGCTGCCCGACGACGACGTCGCTCGGGCCCGACGCTTGGGCGCGGTCGGCGTGCTGCCCGGCGAGCCCGCCAGCGTCGGCACCGCGCTCGAACAACTGCCGGGCTTCGCCGAAGACGCCACACGGCAGCTGCTGGTGCTCGACCTGCGGAAAGAGCGCGCCGCGCAGCTGCCGGGCCTCGTCAACGAGCCCAACGCGCGCGTGGAGTCGGCCACGTCGCTCGACGACGCCGCCGAACGCCTCGGGCGCACCCGCTTCGACGCGCTGCTGCTGGCGCTCGACGAGAACACCGGCGCGCACACGACGCTCAAGACACTGGGTGAGAGCGTGAAGCCCGAGCGCCGCCCGCCAGTGGTCTTCTTCGTCGACAAGGGTGACGGCGCGATGGAATGGCGCTGGGCGATGCAGCCGGCGCCGGGCTGGGTCGGCAACTTCGCGCGCACGCCCGAGCGACTGCTGGAGCTGGTGACGCTGTACCTGCACCGCCGCGTCGATCGCCTGCCGCTCTCGCAGCAGTCGCTGGTGCGAATCGCGCTGGCGAAAGACCCGCAGCTCGCGGGGCGCACCGTGCTGGTCATCGACGACGACGTGCGCAACATCTTCGCGCTGACGGCCACGCTCGAGCATCACGACATCCACGTGCTGCACGCCGAAGGTGGCGCCGAAGGGCTGCAGCGGCTCGAGGCGAACCCCGGCGTGGACCTCGTGCTGATGGACGTCATGATGCCGGAGATGGACGGCTTCGAGACGACGCGCGCCATTCGTTCGCGGAAGGCCTTCGCGGATCTCCCGGTCGTCGCGCTCACCGCGAAGGCCATGAAGGGCGACCGCGAGAAGTGCCTCGCCGCCGGCGCGTCTGACTACATCGCCAAGCCGGTGAACGTGGACAAGCTCATCTCGGTGCTGCGCGTGTGGTTGGCGCCGCGGCCCGAGGCGGTTCCCGCCACGGCGGCGACCACCCACGGAGCCGAGGCCTGACGATGCAGGACCAGGTGAACATCCTGCTCGTCGACGATGACGAGAGCAGCCTGCTCGCCATCGAGACGGTCCTGGGCACGCTGCAGCAGCGGCTGTTCAAAGCCCGCTCGGGTCGCGACGCGCTGCGATTGCTGCTGCAGCACGAGTTCGCGGCGATCCTCCTCGACGTCAAGATGCCGGAGATGGACGGCTTCGAGTGCGCGCGGTTGATCCGCGAGCGCGAAAAATCGGCGCGCACGCCAATCATCTTCCTCACCGGCATCGACGAAGGCGGCCCGCCGGTCTTCCACGCGTACGAGGTCGGCGCCGTCGACTACCTCGTCAAGCCCATCGAGCCGGCCATCTTGCGCGGCAAGCTGCAGGTCTTCGTCGAGCTGGCGCTCAAGACGCGTGAGGTGAAGCGCGTCGCCGACGAGCTGCGCGCGGCCCAGCAGCAGGCGCACCAGCGCGAGCTGTTGGAGCGAGAGAAAGAAGCAGCCCTTGAGCAGCAGCGCTGGCTCGAAGCCGTGCTCGACACCCTGCCCTCGCCGTTGATGTTGCTCGACGCGGGCGCCACCACGCCGCGCTTCGCCAACCGCGCTGCGCTGGCGCTGGCCCACGGCGTCTTCGCGGGTCGCCCGGTGCCCGACGCGCTGACGCTGCGAAACGGCGCGGGCCAGCCGATCACCGCCGAGCACCTGCCGCTCGCCGTCGCCGCACGCGGCGAGACGTTGCGCGGCGAGCTGTACAGCTTCGAGACGAAAGACACGGCGGGCGCGATGTTCGCGTTCTCCGAGCGACTGCCGCCGCTGCACGGCCGCGGCGAGACGACGCTGATCAACCTGCAGGACGTCACGGTGCTCAAGCGCGCTGAAGACGAGCTGCGCGTCACGCTGCAGTCGCGCGAAGACTTCCTCGCGGTCGGCTCTCACGAGCTGCGCACGCCGATCACCGCGCTCAAGTTCCAGGTGCGCAACGCCATCAAGAGCTGGGACCGCCCCGAGACGCTGCGCAACCCCGCAGGTCACGCGCTCTCGTACCTGCGGCAGGTGCAGGGCAGCGTCGATCGCCTCGCGCGGCTGTCGGAGTACCTGCTCGACGTCTCGCGGCTCTCGTCGTCAGGCCTGCTGCTCAAGCGCGAGCACCTCGAGCTGGCGGAGCTCGCGCGCGAAGTGGCGCTGCGCCCCTCGACCGACGGCGCGTGGACGCCTTCGTCCATCACCTTCAAGATCGACGGCGACACGCACGGCTGGTGGGACCGCGCGCGCGTCGATCAGCTGATGACCAACCTCATCGAGAACGCGCGCAAGTACGCGCCGGGGCCGCTGGAGATCGAGCTGTCCGGCGACGACGACGCCGTGCGCTTCGTGCTCAAGGACCACGGCCCCGGCATCCCCGCTGACGCGCTGCCGCGACTCTTCAACCGCTTCGCCCGCGCCCGCGCGCCGGAAGACACGCGCGGCTTCGGCCTGGGGTTGTGGATCGTCTCGCAGCTCGCGCAGCACCACGGCGGCAGCGTGCACGCCGAGTCGCCGCCAGGTCAGGGCGCGCGCTTCGTGGTGAAGCTGCCGCGCGGCGCGCCGATGCCGAAGCCGCTCGAAAGCACACCGTCGCCCGTGCCTGCGCCGTTGCCTTGACGCGCGGCATCAGGTCTAAGCCACGTCATGAGTGTCTCGACGTCGAACGCGCTGCTGAAGGCCGACAAGGTGTGGATGGACGGCAAGCTGATCGCCTGGAACGAGGCGAACGTGCACGTGATGACGCACGCCCTGCACTACGGGCTCGGCGTCTTCGAAGGCATCCGCGCGTACCGCGCCGCCAACGGCAAGCTGGCCATCTTCAAGCTGCGTGAGCACATCCGCCGGTTCCTCGACTCGGCGCACATCATCCTCCTCAAGATCCCGTACACCGAAGATCAGCTGATGCAGGCCTGCGTCGACGTGCTGGCCACGCAAGAAAAGCTGTTCCCCAACGGCGCGTACCTCCGCCCCGTGGCCTTCATGGGCGACGGCGCGATGGGCCTCGGCGCGCAGAACGAGACGCGCGTGGCCGTCACCGCGTGGGAATGGGGCAGCTACCTCGGCGACAAGGGCATCAAGGAAGGCATCCGCGCCAAGGTCTCGAGCTTCACGCGCATGCACGTGAACGTGAACATGGTGCGCGGCAAGATCAGCGGCCAGTACGTCAATTCGATCCTCGCGAAGCGCGAGGCGGTCATGGCGGGCTACGACGAAGCCATCCTCCTCGACATCTCGGGCTTCGTGGCCGAAGCGTCGGGCGAGAACATCTTCTGCACGGGCCGCGGCAACGTGGTGCGCACCCCGTCGCTCTCGTCGCCCATCTTGCGCGGCATCACGCGCGACACCGTCATTCAGTTGCTCCGCGACGCCGGTCACCCCGTCGAAGAGGTCAGCTTCACGCGCGACGCGCTCTACATCGCTGGCGAGGTCTTCTTCACCGGCACCGCCGCGGAGATCACGCCCGTGCGTGAGGTCGACAACCGCCAGGTCGGCGAAGGCAAGCCCGGCCCCATCACCAAGATGGTGCAGGACACGTATTTCCGCGTGGTGCGTGGGCAGGAGCCTGCGTACGAGCACTGGCTCACCTACGTCTGAGCTAACCTGCGCCGCCTCATGAAAGAGCGGCGCACGCAGGTGCACGACGCAGTCAGCACGCAAGACACCGACAACCCGTTCAGCCTCGAGAACCCGGCGATCCTCGATCTCGCGCCGACGCAGCCGAAGAGCGTCGAAGAGACGGGCTTGAAGCAGGGGCTGCTCGCCGATCTCGCGCTCAAGTTCTTCTATTATCAGGGCATGGCGACCGGCGCGGAGGTCGCCGATCAGCTGCGGTTGCCGTGGACCGGCGTCGTCGAGGTGATCATCGATCACCTCACCACCGAGAAGCTGGTCGACCTCCGCGGCGGCAAGGGCTTCGGCCGCGTGTCGGTCGATTTCCAGCTGACCGAGAAAGGCCGAGAGTACGCGCGCGACGCGCTCAACCGCACCACCTACGTCGGCCCCGCGCCGGTGCCCATCGAGCAGTACAACGCGCTCATTCAGCAGCAGACGCGCGAGACGCCGACGGTCTCACGCAAGCAGCTCGAGCTGGCGTTGAGCCACCTCGTGGTGCCCGAGAAGATCGTCGACAAGCTGGGCCCCGCGGTGAACTCCGGGCGCTCGCTCTTTCTGTTCGGGCCTCCTGGCAACGGCAAGACCTCACTCGCCGAGGCGATCTCCGCCATGTTCGGCGGCGAGGCCTACGTGCCGCACTGCCTCGAGATCGACGGGCAGATCGTGAAGGTCTTCGATCGATTGGTCCACCACCCCGTCTCGCTCGAGCTGGGCCGCGACGCGCAGGGCCGGCGCGCCACGTTCGAGATGGACAACCGCTGGCAGCTCTGTCGGCGCCCGGCGGTCATCGTCGGCGGCGAGCTCACGCTCGAGACGCTCGACCTCATCTACTCCGACACCGCGCGGTTCTACGAAGCACCGTTCCAGGTGAAGGCCAACGGCGGCATGTTGCTGATCGACGACTTCGGTCGACAGAAGGTGCACCCGACGGACCTGTTGAACCGGTGGATCGTGCCGTTGGAGAAGCGCGTCGATTTCCTCACGCTGCACACCGGCAAGAAGTTCGAGATTCCGTTCGATCAGCTGATCGTCTTCTCGACCAACCTCGATCCCAAGGAGCTGGTCGACGAGGCCTTCCTCCGCCGCATCAAATACAAGATCGAGGTCGGCAACCCCGACGAGAAGCAGTACCGCACCATCTTCAAGCGCGTCTGCGAAGCGAGCGGCATTCCCTACGTCGAGCAGGCCATCACGTACCTGCTCGAGCACACGTACAAGGAGCGTGGGCTCTCGCTGCGCAGCTGCCACCCGCGCGACCTCGTGCAGCTCGTCAAAGACGCGGCCCGCTACAAGGGCCAGCCTCCGGCGCTGTCTCGCGAGCTGCTCGATCTCGCGGTCGAGGTCTTCCTGGTCGACGTCTGACGTGCCCGCATTCTTGAGCCCGGCGCTGATGGGCCTAGAATGTGTCCCGTGGCGATGACTCCGGTTCCCCAAGGGCCTGGCTCGTTCAAGGTGCGACCCGCGCGCCGGGGCGATGCTGTGCCGTTGGTGGGGTTGCTCGCGCAGGTCGGCATCGCGTCAGACCCCAACACCGTCACGTGGATCATCAGCCACCCCGAGATGGAGATCATGGTGGCGGCCGATCAGCTCGACCGCCCCATCGGCTTCGCGACGCTCTCGCACCGGCCCATGCTCAAGACCGGCGGCCGCTCGGCCACCATCGACGAGCTGAACGTCACCGAGTCATGGCGGCGCAAGGGCGTCGGCCGCGAGCTGCTCAAGAAGGTCGTCGAGCGCGCGAAGGTGCTGTCGGTGAAGCGGCTGGAAGTGCAGACCTACGGCCCCGCCACCCCGGAGCTCGTCGCCTTCTTCCGGGCGTGCGGCTTCGAGGGCTGCGACGTCGGGGTCTTCCGCATCAAGTGACGGGCGGCCCGCGTGTGGCCAGCAGCTGCGCGACGCCTTCGAGCTGGGCGCGCACCGCCGGCTTCACGTTGACGAAGCGCACGCCGACCGCTTCGCCGCGCAGCCACGCCACCACGCCGTCGAGCTCGAAGACGTGGCCCTCGATGCTGAGCGACAACGTGAGCGTCTCGCCCACCGTGTAGGCGTTCGAGCTGCGAACGCAGAGCCCACCGGGGCTGAAGTTGATGGAGAAGGCGTTGAACGCCTTTGCCGCGTCGGTCGCGCGGGCGAATCGAACGTCGAAGTGGGCGCCGTACCGTTCTTCCCGACGCCGCTCTATTCCAGTGCTCACAGTCGCAGAGTATCGAAAGCAGATCGTTTAAGGTTTCGCGCCGTGGAACTCGAACTGACGGGTTTTGGCGAATTTGAAGGCGTCGAGCTGCTGCAGAAGCTCCACCTCTTCCAGAAGCTCACCTTCGACGAGACGACGCGGCTGGGGAGCCTGATTCAGTACCTGGACGTACCCGCCGGCACCGTCGTCATCGAGCAGAACGCGCTGGGTGACGCGCTGTACGTCATCGGCAAGGGCGAGGTCGTCGTCTCGCGCGACGCTGACGGCGACGGCAAGCACGAGAAGCATGAAGAGATCGGCCGACTGCGAGAAGGCGAGCTCTTCGGCGAGATGTCGCTCATCGACGACGTGCTGACGAGCGCGCGCGTCACCACCGCCGCGCCGAGCCGCTTGCTCAAGATGCCGCGCGCGGAGTTCGAGGCGATGTTGGCGGCCGATGACAAGCTGGCGGTGAAGGTCTACCGCTCGTTCATTCGCACCATGGCCGAGCGCCTGCGCCGCACCAGCGCGCAGCTCTCACGTACGCAGGCCTTCGTTCGCTGATCTGGGGGGAACAGCACCGTGGAACTCGCGACGTTCAATCAATTCCTGGCGGCGGCGGTGAAGAACGGGGCGTCTGACGTGCACTTCAAGGTGGGCTCGGCGCCCGCGCTGCGCGTCAACGGCCAGCTGTTGCCGGTGAAGGTGCCGGCGCTGCAGCCTGAGGACACCGCGCGCATCGCCAAGCACCTGCTGGCGTCGAGCCGGTACAAAGGCGCGCTCGAAGATCTGCAGGACTGGGACACCAGCTACCCGCTGGAAGGCGTCGGCCGGTTCCGCGCGAACATCTACCGGAACAAGGGGCACCTCGGCGCGATCATGCGCTCGATCCCCCTGCAGATCCCCGACTTCCAGAAGCTGGGGCTGCCCAAGACGCTCGAGAAGCTGAGCCAGGAAGACCGCGGGCTCATTCTCGTCACCGGCGTCACCGGCTCGGGCAAGTCGTCGACGCTCGCGGCGATGGTGAATTACATCAACCAGCACTACCGCAAGCACATCGTCACCATCGAAGACCCGATCGAGTTCGTGCACGAGGACAAGTTCTCGCGCGTGATGCAGCGGGAGATCGGCCCCGACACGCCGGACTTCGGCAAGGCGCTGCGCGCGGCGATGCGCCAGGACCCCGACGTCATCCTCGTCGGTGAGATGCGCGACGCCGAGACGATCGAGATCGCGATCAAGGCCGCCGAGACGGGCCACCTCGTGCTCTCGACCGTGCACACGCAAGACGCCTACCGCACCATCAACCGCATCATCGGCGTCTTCCCACCCGAGGCGCAGAACGGCGTGCGCATGCGCCTGGCCGAGAACCTGCGCGGGTCGATCTCCCAGCGCCTGTTGCCGCACGCGTCGGGCAAGGGCCGCGTAGTCGCCGCCGAGATCATGGTGTCGAACCTCTCGGTGACGGAGTTCATCAAGGACGCCGACCGCACCCACGAGATCAAGGACTTCCTCGAGCGCAGCCACGACATTCTCGGCACGCAGAGCTTCGATCAGCACCTCGTGCAGCTGCTGCGCGCGGGGCAGATCACCGTCGAGGTCGCGAAAGAAGCGGCGTCGAACCCGAGCGACTTCGAGCGCGCGCTGGCCTTCGAATAGCCCCCCCCGGTTGTCGACATGAGCGCGCTGTCGCACACTGGCGCACATGCTAACCAACCACGAGTTGGAGAAGCGGCTGGCGGCGGCGTTCGACACCGTTGAGTTCGAGACCGTCGCGCACGTGTATGCCGACTGGCTCATCGAGCGCGGCGAGCCACACGGAGCGTTCCTTTCTCACCAGCTGTCGGCTGGAGCGTCCGCCGCGACGAAGCAGCAGACCGCGGAGTACCAATCGAACGTCTCCCGCTCGCTGCTCGGAGACGCACGCGTCACCTGGTCGAAGGGCTTCATCCGCGAGATCCGCTGGACGACCACACCGTCGCTCGAGGTCGCGCTCGCGCACCCAGCGTTGCGCCTGCTCTCGAGGCTGCGAGCGCGAACGGCCCGGTTGTACGCGGCGTTCGCAGCTGGCGGCGCAGCGCTTCCTCCGTCGCTCCGGGCGATCGAGGTGGCGCAGTTTGAGATCGACCCTGCACGCTTCTCCCAACTCTTTGAGGCCCCGGGGCTCGACCACATGGAAGAAGTGGTGGTCCCCATCAACGCGTACGCCCGTCCCCTCACCGCGACGACGGTCGGCATTCACGTCCTCACAGCCGAAGAGAGTGCGGAGCGCGAGCGGACAGAGCGGAAAGTCGTCGACGCCGTTGTGGCAGCACGAGGTGCTCGCGCGCTGGGGCGGCGGTTGGTCCTCGAGATGCAGCCGGACCAGGTCCGCGCGTGGCGTCGTGAGCTGCGTGAGGTTCTGCCTTCGGTGAGAACCAGACCGTTTGACCCGATCGGCCCACGATGCACCGCCGCGCCGCGCTTCGCCTCGGCCGACTGGCAGCAGCAGGCGACGCAGCGGCAGACAGGTGACCAGCCGAGCGCGCTCGCCTCGCTGTGCGCCGACTGCGGGAGCAGCGCCGTCCGCGTCATCCACGAGCACCGCTGGAGCTGGGACGCAGGTCGCCGACCGTCAACCGGCGTCATGCATCGCGGCTACGGCCTCAAGCGGGAGGTGGTCTGTCTGGAGTGCGGCCTCTTCACCAGCGCCGAGGAGCGGGACGAGCCTGGCTTCCTCCTCGAGCGCTACGACGACGACTGAGACAGCCACGAGCCGGAACACGGCAGACCTCAGCCGCGAGGTCGGGCCACCACAAAGCCGTCCGCGAGCGACTCGAAGTGCCCCGCGTTCCACGTCAGCAGCGTCGCCACCTTCGCCTTGCGCGCGCACGCGGCGATCAACGCGTCAGAGGTGCGTCCGCCCGCAACGCCGCGTGACGGTGCCGCCCGAATGACGGCCCAGGTCTCGGCGGCGCTCAGGTGCACCGCGCGCAGCGAGCCCCAACCGGCTTCGAGCACTTCCACGGCCTGTGCCGGCGCGACGCGATGTGGCGGCGGCAAGCGGGTCAACACGGCGTAGGCCTCGGCGACAGTGTGGCTCGCCAACACCAGCTCTTCCCCGCGCGCCAACCGTCGCTCCAACTCAGCGATCGTCGCCTCGTGGTGCTCGTGCGCGCTGCTGCACACCGCCACCACGCACGTCGTGTCGACGAGGCAGCTCACAGCTCGCCGCCACGCAGCGCCTCGACCGTCTCGTCGACCTGCCGCTGCGACAGCTTGCCGGCCGCCTTGTCGGGCACCGCCACCGCCCAGCGCCCCTTCTTCACGATCTTCATCGGCGTAGACGGCACCTCGAGCTCGATGACCCCGTCGCGCACGCGAATCTCCAGCGCCACGCCGGGCTTCAAACCCGCCTTCGCGCGGACCTCCCGGGGGATTACCACTCGCCCTGCCTTGTCGATGGCAACTCGCATGGCACGAAGCTACCACTCGTGACCCACACAGCTGAAGCCGCCCCGCGTGGTATCCACCGCGCCCATGCTCCCCATCGTCGACGTCGCGAAGAAGGCCGGCCTCACCGCTGATGACCTCCTGCAGTACGGCCCGCTCGCGAAGCTGTCGTGGCCCACCGTCAACCGGCTCCGCGCGCAGGGGCCCAAAGGCAAGCTGGTGCTGGTCAGCGCGATGACGCCGACCAAGTACGGCGAAGGCAAGACCACGACGTCCATCGGGCTGGTGCAGGGCCTCGCGCGGCGCGGCGTCAACACCATCGCGGCGCTGCGCGAGCCTTCCCTGGGCCCGGTGTTCGGCGCGAAGGGCGGCGGCACCGGCGGCGGCAAGGCGAGCCTTGAGCCGTCGGCGCGCATCAACCTGCACTGCACGGGCGACCTGCACGCCATCACCGCCGCCAACAACCTGCTCGCGGCGCTCGTCGACAACGCCATCAACTTCGATCAACGCAAGTTCAAGCAGGTCACCTGGAAGCGCTGCATCGACATGAACGATCGCTTCCTGCGCAACACCGTCATCGGCCTCGGCGGGCCGGCCAGCGGCGTGCCGCGCGAAGACAGCTTCGACATCACCGCGGCGTCCGAGGTGATGGCCACGCTCTGCCTCGCCGACGGCGTCGCCGACCTGAAGGCCCGGCTCGCGCGCCTCATCGTCGGCGTCGACAAAGACGGCAAGCCGGTCACCGCTGGCGACCTCAACGCCGTGGGCGCGATGGCGGCGCTGCTGGGCGACGCGCTCTTGCCCAACCTCGCGCAGACCACCGAAGGCGTGCCTGCGCTCGTGCACGGCGGCCCGTTCGCCAACATCGCCCACGGCTGCAACTCGGTGATGGCCACGCGGGCGGCCTTGTCGCTCGCCGACGTCGTCGTCACCGAAGCCGGCTTCGCGTTCGATCTCGGTGGCGAGAAGTTCCTCGATCTCAAGTGCCGCATGTCGGGCCTGTGGCCGTCGGCGGTGGTGCTGGTCGTCACCGCGCGCGCCATGCGCTTTCACGGCGGCGATCAACCGGGCCTCGAGAGCATCGAGCGCGGCTTCGCCAACGTGCGTCGGCACATCGCCGCCATCCGCACCTTCGGCCTCGAACCTGTGCTGGCGCTCAACGTCTTCGCCACCGACACCGCCGACGAGCTGGCGCTGGTCGAGAAGCTGGCCTCTGCCGAGAAGGTGCGCATCGCGCGCAACGCGGGCTTCCTCGAAGGTGGCACCGGCAGCGAGCAGCTCGCCGCCATGGTGGAAGACGTGCTCAAGCAGCCCGCAACCCCGCCCCGCTTCACCTACGAGCTCAAGGACACCTTCGAGCACAAGGTCACGTACATCGCGCAGAAGGTGTACGGCGCGCTCCACGCCGAGCTGTCGGCCGACGCGCAGCACGATCTCGCGCGGCTGCGCAGCTGGGGCCTCGGCGAGCTGCCGGTGTGCATGGCCAAGACGCACCTCTCGCTGTCCGACGACCCGACGAAACAGGGCGCGCCGCAGAACTTCATCATCACGGTGCGGAACGTCCGCGTGTCCGCCGGCGCTGGGTTCCTGCTGGCGCTGACCGGCGAGATCCTCACCATGCCCGGCCTCCCGCGCGTGCCCGCGGCCTACAACCTCGACCTCACCGAGTCGGGCGAGGTCGTCGGCGTGCACTGACCCACATCAACACGCGCACTTCTTGCGTGCTAAGTGGCTTAAGCCCTTGGGAAAACACGTTGACTCGCTGGGGAGCGCTCCCTAGAAGAACCGCGCCTTTTCACCCCAGAGGGACGAATTTTGAGCACCTTCGCGCTCGATCAGATCCAGGCGCAGATTCCGCAGGCCCTCGTTGAACGCTACGTCGACAGGCCTGGTGATGCGTGGGGCGTCGTCGCCCGCGAGCACATCGTGGCGGTCGTCAAGCTGGTCAAGGAAACGCTGGGCTTCACGCTCTTCGTCTCGATGGACGCCGTCGACCGGCTGCACCTCGAAGGCGCCGAGCAAGACCCGCGCTTCGAGGTCCTCTACTTCCTGCGCTCCGTCGAGCGGAACGAGCTGGTGCGCCTCAAGGTGCGCGTGAACGAAGGTGAAGACATCCCTTCGATCATCAAGGTCTACCTGGGCGCCGAGTGGGGCGAGCGCTTCGTGTGGGACTTCTACGGCGTGGCCTTCGCCGGCGGGAACAACAAGCGCATCCTCATGTACGAGGAGTTCGTCGGCCACCCGCTCCGCAAGGACTACCCGCTGCGCGGTCGTCAGCACCTGACGCCCGAGCGCCCGATTCAGGACATCTTCCGCGGTCCCGGCACCAACGGCGTGCAGGACTAAGCCCCCTTCAAGACTTCCAGGAGTACGCACATGGCCGCAGCCGGTGACGAATACGATCCGACTCCGAGCGACGACGAGCTCGAAGCGCATCTGCAGACGCGAAACATGGTGGTCAACCTCGGGCCCTCGCACCCGGCGACGCACGGCACCGTGCGCCTCCGCATCGAGCTCGACGGCGAGAACATCGTGAAGATGGACACCGAGGTGGGCTTCCTCCACCGCGGCTTCCAGAAGTCCTGTGAGAACGTCACGTGGACGCAGGTGCTCCCGTACACGGACCGCCTCGACTACGTCGCGTCGATGCACAACAACTTCGGCTACCTCACGGCGGTCGAGACGTTGATGCGCCTCGAGATCCCCGAGCGGGCCAAGTACATCCGCGTGATCGGCGCTGAGCTGCACCGCATCGCCAGCCACCTCACCACTGCCGGCGCGCTCTCGCTCGAGCTCGGCGGCTTCGGCGCGTTCCTCTACGCCATCGAAGCGCGCGACCTCATCACCGACCGCGTCACCGAGCTGACGGGCGCGCGCCTCACCACCAGCTACGGCCGCATCGGCGGCGTCAACCGCGACCTGCCGCCCGGCTGGGCCGAGAAGGTGCTCAAGACGCTCATCAAGGTCGAAGAGCTGGCCGGCGAGGTCGACACGCTGCTCTCGCGCAACCGCATCTTCACCGACCGCACCAAGGGCACCGGCCTCATCACCAGGGAAGCCGCGCTGGAGTTCGGCTTCACGGGCCCCTGCCTGCGCGCCTGCGGCGTCAACTACGACATCCGCAAGGCGAACCCGTACTGGGTCTACGACAAGCTCGATTTCAAGGTGGCCCTCGGCCACAACGGCGACAACTTCGACCGCTACTACATGCGCGTCATCGAGATCGCCGAGTCGATCAAGATGATCCGCCAGTGCATCGCTGAGATCCCCGCGGGCCCGGTCATGGTCGACGACTGGCGCGTGGCGCTGCCGCCCAAAGAGAACGTCTACAACTCGATCGAAGGCGTCATCGCGCACTTCAAGCTCGTCATGGAAGGCGTGCCGGTGCCTGCGGGCGAGGTCTACAGCGCGACCGAGTCGGCCAACGGCGAGCTGGGCTGGTACCTGCGCAGCGACGGCAGCGGCCGCCCCTACAAGGTTCACGTTCGTGCGCCGGGCTACCAGATCCTCTCGGGCCTGGGTCACATGTGCGAGGGCAAGATGCTGGCTGACCTGATTCCCACCTTCGACACCATCAACATGATCGGCGGGGAGGTCGAGCAGTGAGCGACGAGAAGAAGGTCGAAGCGCCGAAGCCGCCTCCCGGCCCGCCTGCGCCCCCGCCCCCGAAGAACCCGGGCTTCATCACGCTGACCATCGACGGCAAAGAGGTCGTCGCCAAGCCCGGCACCAACATGATCGAAGCCGCCAAGTCGGTCGGCTCCGAGATCCCCTACTACTGCTACCACCCGCGCCTCTCGATCGCGGCCAACTGCCGCATGTGCATGGTCGAGTCGTCGGCGGCGCCTCCGGGCAAGCTGGTGCCGGCGTGCCAGACGGGCATCACCGAAGGCGCGGTCATCAAGACCGACACCGACAAGGTGCGCGCCCAGCAGAAGATGGTGATGGAGTTCCTGCTGCTGAACCACCCCGTCGACTGCTCGATCTGCGATCAGGCCGGCGAGTGCAAGCTGCAGGACTACTACATGAAGTACGACTTCAAGAGCTCGCGCCTTGAAGGCGGCAAGATCCTCAAGAACAAGCGCAAGAAGCTCAACGAGCTGATCGTCATCGATCAGGAGCGCTGCGTCATGTGCACGCGCTGCGTCCGCTTCATGGACGAGGTGGCCAAGGCGCCGCAGCTGGGCGTGTTCGGCCGCGGCTCGCACGAGGTCGTCGACGTCTCGCCGGCCTACGGCAAGCTCGAGTCGGAGTACGCGGGCAACATCGTCGACATCTGCCCCGTCGGCGCGCTGCTCAACACCGACTTCCGGTTCCGCGCGCGCGCGTGGTTCCTGTCGGCCGCGCCCTCGATCTGCACCGGCTGCTCGAAGGGCTGCAACATCTACGCAGACTTCATGGGCCAGGACGTCTACCGCTACCGGCCGCGCGAGAACGACGCCATCAACAAGAGCTGGATGAGCGACACCGGTCGCCTCTCGTACAAGACGATCAACAAGCACCGCGTGCTGCGCAGCCTCGTGGGCCGCGGCGATGCCACGAAGGAAGTGGCGAAGGCCGACGCGCTCACCGCCGCCGTCAAGCTGCTCCAGGACCACGCCAACAAGGTCGCCTTCATGGCCTCGCCGGTGGCGTCGAACGAAGATCTGCTCGCGGGCTTCGCGTTCGCGCGCGACGTGCTCAAGACCAACGCCGTCTACGTGTCGGGTCGCCCCGACGGCGTGGCCGACGATTTCCTGCGCACCGCCGACAAGAACCCCAACCGCAAGGGCCTCGAGAACATCGCGAAGGCCTTCGGCTTCACCGTGAAGTCGTTCAAGGACCTCACGGCGGCCATGGGCAAGACCATCAAGGCCGTCTACGCCATCGGCGCCGAGGTGCCCGAAGACGAGACCGTGTTCGCCGGCCGCGCCGCCGACCTCGCGGCCTTCGTCATCTCGGCGACCAACGAGAACGCCATCACGCTCGCGGCCGACGTCGTCTTCGCCGCGTCGACGCACATCGAAGACGAAGGCAGCTTCACGCAGGAAGCCGGCATCACGCAGCGCTTCCGCCGTGCGTTCCCGCCGAAGGGCGACTCGCAGCCGCACTGGAAGTGGGCGGTCGAGCTGTCGAAGGCGCTGGGCCTCGAGGCCCGCGCAGCGTCGTCGCGCGAGATCTTCAAGGCGCTGTCGGGCACCGTGCCCGAGCTCGCGTCGTTCGAGTGGGACAAGCAGGCCCCCATGAACCAGAAGCGCCCCGGCATCGGCACCCTGCCCGCCGGCGCCGACGGTCGCCCGCCGGGTTGGCGTGAACAGGGCGTCCCCAACATCCGCGGTCTCTCTCTCCCCTCGGGCACCTGAAAGCCATGGCCAGAATCGCAACCATCCTCACGGCGATCGCCACCATCGTCGGCTCGCTGTTCGCCGTCATGGCCGGCGCCTACGCGCTCGGCGGCATCGTCGAAGACTGGGGCCGCAAGTCGTTCGGCATCTCCGGTTTCTCGCACATCACCAACATCGTCATCTTGATGCTGGTGGTGGTCATGGTGATCGCCACGCTGCTGACGCTCGCTGAGCGCAAGTGGTCGGCCTTCATGCAGGACCGCATGGGCCCCAACCGCGCGCGCCTGTCGATCATCCCCGGCCTCAAGAACCGGGCGCTGGCCGGCATTCCGCACATCATCACCGACGTGTTGAAGCTCCTGACCAAGGAAGCCTTCCGCCCGAAGGTGGCGAACGGGTTCCTCTTCAACCTCGCGCCCATCCTCGCGTTCGCACCGGTCTTCGCGCTCTTCGCGGTGGTACCCACGGGCCCCACGCTGAAGATCTTCGACAACGACGTGATGATGGTGGCCACCAACCCCGACTTCGGCCTCCTCTTCCTCTTCGCCATCGCGTCACTCGCCGTGTACGGCACGTCGCTCGCCGGCTGGTCGTCGAACAACAAGTTCGCCCTGCTGGGCGGTGTGCGCGCGGCGTCGCAGATGATCAGCTACGAGGTCGCGCTCGGCCTCTCGCTGGTCGGCATGATGATCGCGTTCTCGACGGTGCGCCTCGCGGGCGTCGGCGGCATGGCCGAATCGCAGGCGGCGTACCTCTGGGGCGGGAAGATCGGCTCGTTCGACATCGGCCTGCCGGCGTGGGGCATCTTCCTGCAGCCGCTGGGCTTCGTGCTCTTCTTCGCGGCGGCCTTCGCCGAGACCAAGCGCGCGCCCTTCGACAGCCCTGAAGGCGAGTCGGAGATCGTCGGCTACTTCCTCGAGTACTCAGGCATGCAGTTCGGCCTCTTCATGATCTCGGAGTTCGTCGAGATCGTGGTGCTGTCGGGCGTGCTGACGGCCATCTTCTTTGGCGGTTGGTCGCTGCCCTTCGGCAACGAGTGGGTGCAGAACCTCGAGATCATGAAGAACTACCCCATTCTCCAGGGCGCGTTCTTCGGCACCATCTTCTGGATCAAGGTCATCTTCCTCATCTACCTCCAGCTCGTCATCCGCTGGACGATGCCGCGCTTCCGCTACGACCAGGTGCAGAAGCTGGGCTGGCAGATCCTGCTGCCCATGGGCCTCATCAACCTGTTCATCTCGGGCGCGCTGATCCTGTGGGATCCCTCGCTGCGCTTGCTGGCGCTGTTCGGCTTCTTCGTGTTGGGCGTCTTCGCCTTCCTCACGGTGACGCCGCCCAAGCAGCTGCGCGACGAGAAGGCGGCGGCTGACGCGCACGGCGGTCATGGCCACGGCCATGGCGGTCACGGCGACGACCACGACGATCACGGCCACGGCTCTTCCGCGGCGCACTCGCACTGAAAGTTCGTATGGGCTCTCACTCCATTCAGCCGAAGCAAGACACCGAGCTCGTCAAAGCAGACGTGCGCGAGCGCTCGTACGTGCCGGAGATCCTCAAGGGGATCGCCGTCACCACGCGGCACTTCCTGCGCAACCTCTGGGGCGAGCGCGACCCGAACCCCGACGTGCTCGAGCGCAAGGGCCTCTCGCAGATCACCACCGTGCAGTACCCCGAAGAGCGCATGGAGTACCCGCCCGGGTACCGCGGGCTGCACCGGCTGGTGCCGCGTGACGACGGCAAGCCGCGCTGCGTGGCCTGCTACATGTGCGCGACCATCTGCCCGGCGCAGTGCATCTACATCGAGGCGGGCGAGTACGCGGAAGACGACCAGTCCGCCGAGTCGCGCGTCATCGAGAAGTTCCCGAAGCAGTTCGTGATCGACGAGCTGCGCTGCATCGTGTGTGGCCTGTGCGTCGACGCGTGCCCGAAGGACGCCATCCGCATGGACACCTACGTGCACACGCCCAGCGAGTACCACCGCCAGGACTTCGTCTACGACATCCCCAAGCTGCTCAAGGGGCCCGCGGTCAGCCACCCGTCTGACCCCTGGTACAAGCGCGGCAACTCCGAGATGCCCGATCACCAGCACAAGGAAGCGCACACGCGCATCGGTGATGGTGGCGGCGCGGCGCTGGCGAAGCGCCCTGCCCCTGTCGAGGTCGTGAAGTTCGACAAGAAGTGACGCAAGAAACACCGAAGGCGAGCTTCTGGGCCGCCTTCACCAGCTGGCGGCTCGGCGCCGTCACCTTGCTGTCGTTGTCGTCGGGGCTGCCGCTGGGCCTCGTCATCACTGCGGTGCCAGCGTGGCTCGCGGTGGCCGGGGTCGACATCAAGACCATCGGCCTCATCACGCTGGTGCAGCTGCCCTACGGCTTCAAGTTCGTGTGGTCGCCGCTGCTCGATCGGCTGCGACCGCCGTTCCTGGGCTCTCGCCGCGGGTGGATCCTCATCACGCAGCTGTCGCTGGGCGCTGTCGTCGCGGCGCTGGGCTGGCTCGCGGCGTCGCTGCCCACGTGCGCGCCCGGCAGCGAAGCCTGCAAGGCGCTGCCGACGCCCGACGCGGCGGTCATCACCGCGGTCGCGGCGCTCTCGTTTCTCATCGCGTTCGCGTCGGCGTCGCAGGACATCGTCTACGACGCGTACGCCGTCGAGGTGCTGCAGAAGCACGAGCACGGCGCGGCGGTCGGCGCGCGATCAGCCCTGTACCGCGCCGGCATGTGGCTCTCGGGCAACATCGCCATCACGCTGGGGCCGCTCTGGGGCTGGAAGTGGACGCTGATCTCGCAGGCGCTCATCTATTTCGCGTTGCTGCCGGTGACGGTGTTCGCGCCCGAGCCGCCCGCCGTCGAAGGCCGCCCGGAGACGCTGCGCGACGCGGTGTGGAAGCCCTTCGTGGGCATGCTGGGCCGGCCGCGCGCGCTGGAGATCATCGCCTTCGTCTTGCTGTACCGGCTCGCTGACTCCATCGCCGGCGCGCTGGTGAGCCCGTTCCTGCTGCAGAAGGGCTTCACGGCCTTCGACGTCGGCGTGGTGCGCGGCGGCGTGGGCGTGGCGGGCACGCTGCTGGGCACGGTGTTGGGCGGAGTGCTGGCCGGACGCACTGGCGTCGGTCGCGCGTTGTGGATCTGCGGCGTGCTGCAGATCGTCAGCAACGCGGGCTACGCCGTGATCGCCGAGGTGCCGCCCAGCGTCGGCAACCTGGTGTTCCCCTTCGTCGAAGCCAGCATCAACCTGCCGCTGCAGTCGGCGATCTTCCTCGAGACGTTGACCGGCGGCATGGGCTGGGGCGCGTTCGGCGTGCTGCTATTGCGGCTGACAGACAAGCGGTTTCCCGCCACCCAGTACGCGCTCTTCTCGAGCCTCGTGGGGCTCGCGCGCACCTTCGTCGGGCCGCCGGCCGGCGTGATGGCCGACGCGCTGGGCTGGCGTGACTTCTTCCTGCTGACGATGGCCTTCGGCGTGCCGGGCATGGTGATGCTCAAGCGCTTCGTGCCCTGGGGGCAGGAACCGAAAGAGATCTCCGGCGACGCGGTCGAGCCGCTGCCGCCCGGGCCGCCCTGGGGCACAGCGCCGCTGGTTGGCTGGGGCGTCGCGGCGGGCCTGTTCAGCGGCCTGAGCAGCCTCGCGGTGTCGGCGCTGCTCGTCGCGGTGAAGGGCTGGCGCGAGACGAAGATCTTCGAGTTCGGCGCCGCCGTGCAGAAGGTCTTGCAGCCCGCGGTGTGGACCGACGGCATCGACCTCATCAACGCCGTCGTGTTCGCGCTGATGGGCGGCGTCGCCGTCGCGGCCTACCTCGCGGCGCGCGGCCGGCCGGTTCGCAGCTGAAGCGGACCTCCCCGACAGGCGACCGCTCGGTGGCCGCCGCAGACCGTTCATGTTTCTTTGCGCAGAACCGGGAGTAATGGCCCGGCGACGCAGTTAGGAAAGCCACCGCATGCAGGCGATCCGCATCCTCTTTGGTGTCCTCACGCTCGGCGTCTTCAGCGCCGCGGCCGTCTTCGTCTACCGCCGCCTCGTGCGCGACACCGTGCAGCAGAAGTGGCTGCGCATGGGCCTCGGCGCGCTGCTGGTGATGCTGCTGCTGTCGGTGCCGCTGACGCGTTGGCTCACCACCCTGCCGCCGCCCGAGGTCACCGCGACCGCGCTCTTCGGGTGGGGCATCTTCATGTACGCCTTCATGGCGCTGCTGGTGCTGGAGCTCATCGGCTGGCTCAAGGTGCTGCGCACGCCCAAGCCTGCCGCCACGCCCGCCCCGCCTGAGAACCCCGAGCGTCGCTTGCTGCTCTCGCGTGCAGCCGCGGCTGGCGCTGTGGTGGTCGGCAGCGGCGCGGCGTCGTGGGGCGCGTGGAAGGCCTTCAACCCGCCGGAGATCACCGAGGTGCCGGTGACGCTGGTCGGCCTCCCGAAGGCGCTCGACGGCTTCACCATCGTGCAGCTCTCCGACATCCACGTCGGGGCCGTCATTCAGGAGCGCTTCCTCGATCAGCTCGTCGCCACCGCCAACAGCGCGCGGCCCGATCTCATCGCCATCACCGGCGATCTCGTCGACGGCAGCACGTCGATGCTGGGCCGCTACGTGGCGCGGCTGCGCAACCTGCAGTCGAAGTACGGCACGCACTTCGTCTCGGGCAACCACGACTACTACTCGGGCTGGGACGCCTGGTCGCAGGCGCTCGTCGGCATCGACTTCAACGTGCTGCGCAACCGCCTCGTCACCATCGGCGACGCGGGCGCGTCGTTCGATCTCATCGGCGTCGACGACTGGGGCGCGCGCTGGGCCCGCGGCGGCTACGACCTCGACGCGGCCACGGCGGGCCGAGACCCATCACGTGCGTCGGTCTTGCTCGCGCACCAGCCCAACGGCCTCGACCTCGCGGGCAACAAGAACATCGGGCTCCAGCTCTCAGGCCACACGCACGGCGGCCAGATGTTCCCGGCCAACCTCATCGGCGACGCCATCTGGGGCGCCAAGAACACCGGCCTCTCGAAGCACGGCGTCACGCAGCTCTACACCAGCCGTGGCTGCGGCTTCGTCGGCCCGCCGGTGCGGCTGGGCGCCCCGCCGGAGGTCGTGAAGTTGGTGCTGGTGGCGGCCTGACGCGCACCACTGCGCACCCATGAGCTCCGCGGCCCGCGGCGTGCATCGCTGCCCGCCGCGATGCGCTTTGAAGAGGTCCACCCCGGTGCGCTGGTGGTGCACTACACGTCGGCAGAGACGATGGCGCCCGAACACCAACGGGCGCTGCTGGCGCGGCTTGAAGTGGCCTCCGGCCCCGTCGCGCTGATCTTCAAGGTCGACAGCGGCGTCGCCGGCGTGCCGGTGGCAGTGCCAACCTTCTGGCTCGGTGTGACCGGTCGCCGCGAGCTGCAGATTCGCGCGGTTGCCATCGTCACCAACGCCATGCTGGTGCGCGTAGCGGCGCGTGGCTTCGCACTGGCCAACGTCGCGCGCGGCGCCGCCATCGCCGTCGAGACCTTCGATTCGGTCGACACCGCCGTCGCCTGGAGCCAGGCCCAGCTCGCTGGCTGAGCGACGCCGGTTTCAGATCTGAAAATGCGACAGAGCACCGTGCACTTCGCAACTCACGGGCACTTCAAGCCGGCCTGCCCGTTCGACAGCGCGCGGGTGCACGCGGCCTTCACCGTCACCTCGTCGCCGATCTCTTGCGCGAGCCGCGCGGTGCGCAGGTGCAGCTCGAGGTTGGCCTTCTGCTCGCCCTCTTCGCTCAGCGATCGGAACAGCTGCAGCGCGTCCTTCTTGCGATTGACGCTGGCCAGCAACTCCGCGAGCTCCACCGTCTCGCGCACCTCTTCGCCGGTCGAGGTCTGCAACGCCTGATCGAGCTCCTTCGCGACGCACGCTTCGTCCTTCTTCGCCTGACACACGCGCGCCAGCGCCACGTGCACCACGCCGCGATCGGCGACGGCCAGCGACGCCTTGAACGCCTTCACCGCGTCGTCGGGCCGGTTGAGGCGCAGCAGCACCTCGGCGGCGAGCTCCCAGTACGCGGGGTCCTTCGGGTCGACCTTCGCGGCGTTCTCGTACGCCTTCACGGCGTCTTCGAAGCGGTTGGCCTTCACCAGCCGATCGCCGAGTTCACCGAAGACCACGGCGCTCTTGAGCCCCTTGGCGGTGCTGGCCTCCAACAGCGTCAGCACCTCTTCACCGTGCCCGGCCTTGTCGAGCTCCACGACGAGCCGCAGCACGAGATCAGCCTTGGTGGTGTCGGGCGCGTAGTCACAGGCGCGGCGCAGGTTCGCCAGCGCCTCCGCGGGCTTCCCTTCTTCGAACTGCAGCTCCGCGAGCGCCTCGAGCGCGTTGTAGTCGCGCGGGTTGGCGGCGAGGGCTTTATCGAGCGCCTCGTGCGCCTTGGGCTTCTCGCGCTTGAGCGAATACAGGTAGCCGAGCCGGCTCCACGTGGTGCCGCGCTTGGGGTCGGCCTTGGCCGCCGCCTCGAAGGCCGCGATGGC
The DNA here is from genome assembly GCA_964459885.1 of uncultured Archangium sp. Classification (GTDB taxonomy): domain Bacteria; phylum Myxococcota; class Myxococcia; order Myxococcales; family Myxococcaceae; genus Archangium_A. The sequence continues at coordinate 28,895 of CAYWON010000027.1, read as the reverse complement.
ATCGTCGACCTTCACCTCCGACAGGTACGCCTCGCCCTCGGCCACGTTGAGCCGCGGGTCCGTCGGGTTGAGCTTCCGCACCTCGGCGTACTGCTTGTGGGCTTCCGCGAAGTCGCCCTTCAGGTACGCCGACTGCCCCTGGAGGTAGTGGCCGTCAGCGATGATCTTCGGGTCGAGATCGCTGCCTGGCTTGGGGCACGCCGAGAGGAACAGCACCGCCGCTGCGAGGAGTGTCTTGTTCATGTCGTAGAGGTCATGCGCAGCACTTCTTCGAACGTGGTCTCACCGTCAGCCAGCTTGCGGACAGCGGCTTCACGCAGCGTGCGCAGGCCCATCGCGCGCGCCATCTCAGCGAGCTGCTCCGGCGGCGCCTTGTGGGCGATGGCGTGCTTCAGCTCCGGAGTGGCCGAGAAGATCTCGAACACCGCCGTGCGGCCGCGGTAGCCGGTGCCACGGCACTTCACGCAGCCCGCACCTTTCTGGAACTTCGGCCCGTTGGGCAGCAGCGGCATCGCCACGCCCAGCGCCGCGATCTGCTCGGCGGCCAACGGCGCCGGCTGCGCGCAGGCCTGACAGACCTTGCGCACCAGGCGCTGCGCCATGACGCCCAGGAGCGCGGAAGACAGCAAGAACGGCGGCACCTCGAGATCTTCGAGGCGGCTGACAGCGCCGAGCGCGTCGTTGGTGTGCAGCGTCGAGAGCACGAGGTGGCCGGTGAGCGCGGACTGCACGGCGTTCTCGGCCGTCTCCGGGTCGCGGATCTCACCGACCATGATGATGTCGGGGTCCTGCCGGAGGATGTGGCGCAGCGCGGTGGCGAAATCGAGGCCCACCTTGGGTTGCACCTGCACCTGGTTGAACTGATCCCACACCATCTCGATCGGGTCTTCGATGGTGGTGACGTTGACGTCGGGCCCCGCGAGCGCCTTGAGCGCTGAATAGAGCGTCGTCGTCTTGCCGGAGCCGGTGGGCCCGGTAACGAGAATGAGGCCGTGGGGCTGGGCGATCCACGACTCGAAGATGGCCTGCTCCTGCGCGTTGAAGCCCAGCTTCGCGATCTCCACCACCAACGACTCGGGGTCGAAGATGCGCATGACGACCTTCTCACCGAAGGCCGTCGGCAACGTCGACACGCGGATCTCGACCTCCCGCCCGTCGCGATCGACCTTGATGCGGCCGTCTTGCGGGCGCCGCTTCTCCGAGATGTCGAGCCGCGAGATGGTCTTGATGCGCGCCACGATCGGCAGGTGGAGCTGCACCGGCAGCGTGTAGACCGCGTGCAGCACACCGTCGATGCGCAGGCGCACCACCGACGCGTCGCGCTTGGGCTCGACGTGGATGTCGCTCGCGCGGTTGTCGAACGCGTAGCGCAGCAGGTAGTCGACGGCCTGGATGACGGGCTTGTCGCCGGCGTCGAGCTCCCGGCCGCTGGTCAACGAGACGAGCTGCTCGAAGTTGGTGATGCCGCCGCTCGCGTCGGCGTGCTCCACGGCGGCCGCCGCCAGCGTGCGCTTGAAGCCGTAGACGTCGGCGATGCCCTTCAAGATGTCGGCCTTCGCCGACAGCACCGGCACCACGGGCGCGTTCGCGAGCCGCTGCAGGTTCTCGAACAGCTCGTGATCGAACGGGTTGGCGACGGCCACCACCAGCGGCGCGCCAGCGGTGCCGCCTTCCAACGGCAGCACGCAGTGCTTCTGCGCCCAGGGCTTCGACACCGTGCGCGCCGACACGTTCATGTCGAGCTTGAGCGGGTCGATCTTCCGGTACGCGACGCCGGCGGCGCGCGCCGCGATCTCGCTGATGCGGTCCTGGTCCAGCAGCTCGCCGGGGCGCGTGCCGAACGGCACCTGAAACGCCGCCACCAGCTCGATGGGCGAGACCTGGTAGCGCTCTTCACCCGACTGCTTGATGACGCGCGCGCGGGCCTGCGCTTCCTTCGCGCCGATCTCCTGCGCCTGCGGCCGCGCCAGCGCGCGCGCCTCGACCAGCGCGTCGAGCAGCCAGTTCAACGAGAAGTCCTGCGCGCGGCGCGACTCCGACGACAGCGCGACCGGCATTCACGACCTCCTGCGGCGAACCGCGAGCAACGCCAACGCGAGGAACCCCAACGACGCGTCGACCGACGTGCAGCCACAGCCACCCGTGCCGCCGTTGCCGTTGCCGGCGTCCTTCGGGACGATCACCGTGGGGCGACCCGCGTCGGGCCGGTTGCAGAGCGTGCCGCAGCCGGCGTCGTACTCAGGGCCGTAGCACTCGCCCTGGTAGCAAGACTGGCCCACCGGGCAATCGGTGTGCTGAGCGCACCACGGCTGGCAGGCCTTGCCCACCGCGGTGTCGGCGCAGCGCAAGCCGTTGGGGCACGTGCCCGGGCCGGTGCAGCTGCGCAGACAGAACAGCTCGCCGCGGGCGCCGGGGCTGCAGAGGGTGCCCGTCGGGCAGGTGCCGCAGCCGCGCGAGCAATTGACGGTGCACTGCTGCTGGTTGCTGACGTCGATGGTGGCGCGACACGACTGGCCCGTGCCGCAGGTCGAGTCGTCGGTGCAGAAGTCGCCGATCTGCCCGGTGTTGGTGCGCTTCATGACGCACGCGCCGTCGCACGCGCGGCACTCGGCCACGGCGGTGTTGCAGTCGTTGTTGCTGTAGCAGCGCGGGTAGCAGGCGCCGGTGGTGGCGATGTTGTCGACCTCGAGGCACGCGTAGCCACCGCGGCAGTCAGCGAGGCCGACGCGGCACGACTGCAGGCATCGCTGACCGTCGGGCGTGTTCTGACACGAGCTGCCCGCCGGGCACGGCGCCTGGCCCGCGCCACAGATCTGCGTGCAGTAGCCGTCGGCCCAGCCTTGATTGCCGCTCGGCAGCGGGCCCGGCAGCTTGCAGAACGCGATGCCGCTGCCGCACTCCGCGTCAGCCGCGCACGGGCTGCCGACCCGGGTGACGATGTCACCCGGCAACAGGCACGCGCCCGACACGGTGGGAAACTCGTTCGACAGCACGCAGCTCAGGGGGATGTCGCAGACCTCATTCGCGCTCGGCATGCAGCCGCGCGTGCAGAGGTTGACGCTGACGCCGTTGGTGGCGGGCTGTGCCACGCACTTGAGCCCGCTGTCACAGCCGCCGTCGCCGCGGCACGGCGCTGCCGACGCGCCTTCGTTCGGGTAGCGCGCGCACAGCGACTGACGATCTGACGCGGCCACCGCGCGCCGCGTGGTGCCGTTCGAGACCACGACGTACATCGCCGCGGTCATGTCGACGTTGTTCTCGTCGAGGCCGAGGCAGTGCCCCATCTCGTGCAGCATCACCGTCTCGACGTCGCCCGAATCGCTGGGCGTGACGTCGGCGGTGCTCCAGCGCGGAAAGACGCCGTTGAAGAACACGTCGCAGGTCTGCAGCACGCCCGCGTACGCGCGCGGCACGGCGATGGCGAGCAGCGGCTGGCCACCGATGATCTGGTTGAAGTCGGGATCGTTCTGGTCCTGCATCCAGATCGGCGCGACGGAGAACGTGTCGTAGGTGCTCTCGGGGTCGGCCACCACGCCGGCGCTGCCGCCGACCAGGCTCAGCTTGGGCACCGCGCACGAGACCGCGTTCCACGACGCGATGGCCCGGCTGGCGGCGTTCGACACCAGCGTCGGGTCGAGGCCGCTGGGCGGGTTGGTGCGCGTGTCGGCGTAGAACCGGAACGGCTGCGCCTGATTGTTGATGACCTTGAAGTTCAGGTACTGCGCCGACGCGGCCGACGCGGCGAGCACGGCGACGACACTCAGCAGTCGCTTCATCGCGTCACCCCACCCGGCTTCGGCGACACCACCGGCGCACCGCCGCTGGCGATCTCCACCGAGAGCTGATCGAGCGTGAGCTGCCGCCACGCGCCGGTGAAGAGGTCGCGCGCCAGCAGCTTGTCGCCCTTGAGCTCCAGCTTGCCTTCGCCCAGCGCCACGAGGTGGCAGCGATCAGCTGCCAGCTTGCACTTCAAGAACACCACCGCGGTCTCACCGGGCCCGAAGCTGGCGTCGCCGGGGATCTGCACGCGCTCCGGCCCGTTCACGCCGCCAATCTGCACGATGGTGAGCTCTTCAGGCCCGCGGCCCTTCAGGTCGCGCCCGACCGCCACGCGCGTCAGCGTCTTCATCGGCGTCTTGCCGCTGCCGGGCACCGTCTGCTGCGACAACACCTGCACCAGCGCGACGCGATCAGCCAGCTCCGCGCGCTGCGCGAGCGTGTGCGGAAGAATGGTCGACGCGAGGGCGACGACCGGGAAGGCCAGCAGGCCCACCAGCATTCGGGGAGTGCGCATACGGCCGAAAAGACTACTCCGACAACGCGCGGAGCGTGGCATCGACGACGGCATCGGCAGCCGGTGCGTCGGCCACCGTGTGCACTTCGACACCCAGGTCGCGCAGCGCGTCGGCCGTCGCGGCGGAGGTCGCCACCACGCGCACGTCCGCCGGCACCGCCACCCGCGTCGGGGCCACCACGTCGTGGTGCTCGTGAGGACCGCAGCAGTACTGATCGTGCGTCACCGCGCCGACGTCGCGCGTGGCCTCAGCCCACGCTTCGCCCGCCGCCGCGGAATGCACGATGACGACCTCCACGGCCGACGCGTCTTCGAGCACCGCTGGCGTGGCGCTCTCGAGCTGCACCTCGATGAAGCGCGCGCCCGCCGCGTCGAGCGCGTCCACGAGGATCTCCGGCACGCCTTCTTCGTGGAGAACCAGCACGTCGTCGTCTTGCGTCAGCAGGCCCGACACCGCCGAGGTCCACTTGCCGTCGCCAGGCACGCGCACCGTCGCGCCGTGACGTTCGAGCACGCGCGCGGTCGGCCCGTCAGACGCGAGCCACTGCACCCGGGCCACCGTGCTGCGCGTACCGGCGGCGTTCACGGCTTCGAGGAACGCGCGCAGCGGCCCGCGCCCCATGACGATCACCCAGGTGAAGCGACCGATCTGCTCGGCGGCGGCGCGTAGCCCACGCGGCGGCTCAGCCGGAACGCCCAGCAGCGGCCAGAAGCGTGGCGTGTGACCTTCTTCCTCCAGCAGGAAGCTCAGGTCGCTCGCCTGCTCGGGAGGTGTCAGCAAAAGCACCTGCGCCATGCGTCAGCCCTAGAGCTTGTCCAGGATGAAGGCGGCGAGGAGATCGGCCTCGGGCGACGCCGTCTTCTTCTTGGCGTCGGGCTTGGCCGGCGGCGCGACCTGCACCTCGGTGATGAAGCCCTCGACCACCTCGTACGCGGCCTCGCCCACGATGCACGAATCGGCGAAGTGCTCGGCGTTGAGCGCGGTCAGCTGCGCGGTGGTCTTGACGCGACCCAGCAGCCCGTTGGTGTCTTCACCCGACACCAGCTTGTTGAAGTGCACCGCGCTCGACACGGGGTGCGTCGAGTTGCCCTCTTTGATGAGCAGCTTGCCTTCCGCCACGTCGGCCTTGTCGGCGAGGGCCCACTCTTCGAGGGTCTTCTGCGGCAGAAAGAGCTTCACGTTTGTTCCTCTTTTTCACTGCCCTGCAATCGGCGGACTTGGGTATTAAATCTCAAGCCCATGAGCAAAGACACCGTGACGGTCCTCGACGCAACGTTCAAGAGCGAAGTTCTCGACTCCAGCACGCCGGTGCTGGTCGATTTCTGGGCCACCTGGTGCGCGCCGTGCCGCGCCATCGCGCCGGCCCTCGAAGAGCTCGCGTCCCAGTACAAGGGGCAGGTGAAGATCGCGAAGGTCGACGTCGACGAGAACCAGCAGATCGCCCAGCAGTTCGGCATCCGCTCGATCCCCACGCTCATCCTCTTCAAGGACGGCAAGGTGGTCGAGCAGCTCGTGGGCGCGCTGCCCAAGGCGAAGCTCGAAGACAGCATCAAGAAGGCGCTCTGACGCTTTCTCCTGGGGTTCCTCGTGCTGGGTCACCTTCTCAAGCCCGAGTACGAGGAGCTCATTCGCAAGCGCGACTGGGAGTCGCTGCGAATCGCCCTCGAAGACGTCGAGCCCGCTGACATCGCGGAGATCCTGGAAGACCTGCCCGCCGAAGACTCGGGCCTGATCTTCCGAATCCTCCCGCGCGACGTCGCGGGCGTCGCCTTCGAGTACCTTCCGCTCGATCAGCAGACCGAGATCGTCCAGCGCCTGGGCAGCGAGCAGCTCGCCGCCGTGCTGAACGAGATGGCCCCCGACGACCGCACGCGCCTCTTCGAAGAGCTGCCTGCGGAGGTCACCAAGCGCGCGCTCGAGCAGCTCTCGGCCGACGAGCTCAAAGTCGCGCGGCAGCTGCTGGGCTACCCGGAAGACACCGCCGGTCGCTACATGACGCCCGAGTACCTCGCGCTCAAGCCGTCGATGACGGTGCGCGAAGGCCTCGACTCGGTGCGCACCAACGCCAAGGGCCGCGAGACGCTCAACGTCCTCTACGTGCTCGACGAAAAGAGCATCTTGCTGGCCGACCTGCGCCTGTCTGACCTCGTGCTGGCGGCCCCCGACACGCGCGTCGGCGACATCGAAGCGCGCCAGCTGATCTCCATCCCCGCGACGGCGCCGAAGGAAGAGATCGTCACCACGTTCGAGAAGTACGACCGCGTGGCGCTGCCCGTCGTCGATTCCCGCGGGGCGATGGTGGGCATCATCACCGCCGACGACGTGTTGGACGTCGCCGAAGAAGAGGCCACCGAAGACATCCAGAAGCTCGGTGGTGTCGAGGCCCTCGACGCGCCGTACATGGAGATCGGCACCTTCGAGATGCTGCGCAAGCGCGGCGGGTGGCTCGCGATTCTGCTCGTGGGCGGCATGCTGACCGCCACGGCGATGGGCTCGTTCTCTGACGATCTCGCGCGCGCCGAGGTGCTCGCGCTCTTCCTTCCGCTGATCATCGCGTCTGGCGGCAACTCCGGCAGTCAGGCCACGTCGCTCATCATCCGCGCGCTGTCGCTGCGCGAGATCGAGCTGTCCGACTGGTGGCGCGTGGCGGCCAAGGAGCTGCGCAGCGGCGTCTTGCTGGGCGTCGGCCTCGCCACCATCGGCTTCGTGCGCGTCGTGCTCTGGCAGTGGCTGTTCAACATCGGCGTGCTGTCGCGCGGCTACGGCGATCACTACCTGTTGGTGGCCGCGACCGTCTCGGCCAGCCTCATCGGCGTCGTCATGGTGGGCGCGATGATCGGCTCGATGTTGCCGTTCGTGCTGCAGCGGCTGGGGCTCGACCCGGCGGCGGCCTCGGCGCCCTTCGTAGCGACGCTCGTCGACGTCACCGGCATCGTCATCTACTTCACGGTGGCCAACGTCATCTTGAAGACGACGTTGCTCGCCGTCTTGCCGTCACCATGAGATCGGGCCCGACGCGCACGGCGTCGAGGTCATCGAACACGTAGGGCGTCGCGGCTTCCGTCACGCCCAACAACCCCGACCAGGTGTGGCCGTCGTGCCCGAAGAGCTTGGGCGCCATGAACATCACCAGCTCGTCGACGTGCCCGGCCTTCAAGAAGTGCCCGTGCGTGACGGCGCCGCCTTCCACCATCAGGTGCAGCAGGCCTTCACGGCCGAGCCGCTCGAGGAACGCGGTCAGCGTGGTGAAGGGCCACACGTCGACGCCGCGCTTCGCGTGCTTCGGCGCGTCGTGCTTCGTCACCAGGATCGTGCGGGCCGCCGTGACGTCGTAGATGGCCGCGCGCGGGTTGGTGCGCAGGTTGGGGTCGATGACGACGCGCACCGGGTTGCGGCCACGCTGCGAGTCTTCGCGGCGCGTGGTGAGCAGCGGGTCGTCGGCGATGACGGTGCCAGCGCCGACGAGGATGGCGTCGATGACGTCACGCAGCTGGTGCACCACCACGCGCGACGCTTCCGAGCTGATCCACTTCGACTTGCCGGTGCGGGTGGCGATCTTCCCGTCCAGCGTGACGCCCACCTTCACCGTCACCCACGGCAGGCCGGTGCGCATGAACTTGAAGAACGGGTGGTTGAGCTCGACCGCCGCGTCGCGCAGCACGCCCTCGACCACCTCGATGCCCGCCGCGCGCAGCCGCCGCGCGCCCTTCCCGTTCACCTTGGGGTTCGGGTCTCTCGCGGCGAACACCACGCGCGTGATGCCCGCGGTGATGATGGCCTCGGTGCACGGCGGCGTGCGGCCGAAGTGGTTGCACGGCTCGAGCGTGACGTAGAGCGTGGCGCCCTTCGCGCGCGCGCCCGCGGTGGCGATGGCGATGGCCTCGGCGTGCGGGCCGCCGGCCGGCGACGTGAAGCCGCTGGCGATCACCTTCCCGCGCTTGACCAGCACCGCGCCGACGGCCGGGTTGGGGTGCGTGCGCCCGACGGCCTTCACGGCCTCGGCGAGCGCCAGCGCCATGCACGCTTCGTCGTTCACTTACTTTCCTTTGGGCGGCGTCTTCTTGCCCTGGAGGATGTCTTTGAGCTCGTCCATGAACTCCGCGATGTCGCGGAAGCTCCGGTACACCGACGCGAAGCGCACGTAGGCCACCTCGTCGAGCGCGGGCAGCCGTTCCATCACCAGCTCGCCGATGGTGGTCGACGCGACCTCTTTTTCACCCATTTCCTGCAGGCGACGCTCGAGCGACGTCACCAGGCCCTCGATCTGATCGACAGAGACCGGGCGCTTCTCACAGGCCTTCTTGAGGCCAGCGACCAGCTTGTCGCGATCGAACGCCTCGCGACGGCCGTCCTTCTTCACGACGAGCGGGTTCAGCTCTTCGACGCGCTCGTAGGTGGTGAAGCGGCGCTTGCACGCCTCACACTCACGACGCCGGCGGATGATGGTGCCTTCCGCCGAGTCGCGTGAGTCCATGACGCGCGTGTCATCGGCGGTGCAGAACGGGCAGCGCATGGCTCAGGCGCGCTCGAGGCGCGACCGGTACAGCGGGAAGGACTTCGTGAACTCCGCGACCTCTGCGCGGATCTTCGCGAGCGTCGCCGCGTCGCTGTGCGAGTCGAGCGCGCGGCCGATGAAGCCCGCCACCGTCACCATGTCGGCCGTCTTGAGGCCGCGGGTGGTGATGGCCGGCGTGCCCACGCGCACGCCCGAGCTGACCGTCGGCTTCTCGGGGTCGAAGGGGATCTGGTTCTTGTTCACCGTGATGCCGGCGTGGCCCAGCGCCTCTTCGGCGATCTTCCCCGTCACCTTCTTGGGGCGCAGGTCGAGCAGCATGAGGTGGTTGTCAGTGCCGCCCGACACGATGCGCAGGCCCTGCGACTTGAGCGCCTCGGCGAGCGCCTTGGCGTTGTCGACGGTCTGCTGCGCGTACGCCTTGAACTCGGGCTGCAGCGCTTCGCCGAAGGCCACGGCCTTGGCGGCGATGACGTGCATCAGCGGCCCGCCCTGGATGCCGGGGAACACCTGGCTGTTGATGGTCTTGGCGTACTGCTCCTTCATCAGCACCAGACCCGAGCGCGGCCCGCGCAGCGTCTTGTGCGTGGTCGAGGTCACGATGTCGGCGAACGGCACCGGCGACGGGTGCACGCCACCGGCCACCAGGCCCGCGATGTGCGCCATGTCGACGACGAGCGCGGCGCCGACGGCGTCAGCGATGCTCTTGAAGCGCGCGAAGTCGATGATGCGCGGGTACGCCGACGCGCCGACGACGATGACGCGCGGCTTGTGCTCTTTCGCCAGCGCTTCGGCCTGGTCGTAGTCGATGGTCTCGGTCTCGCGAATGAGGCCGTAGTGCACGACCTTGTAGAGCTTCCCCGAGAAGTTGAACGCCGAGCCGTGCGTGAGGTGACCGCCCGAGTTGAGATCGAGCCCCAACAACGTGTCGCCCGGCTTCATGAGCGTCATGTACGCGGCCATGTTGGCCTGGCTGCCGGAGTGCGGCTGCACGTTGGCCGCCTGCGCGCCGAAGAGCTTCATGGCGCGGTCGATGGCCAGCTGCTCCACCTTGTCGACGACCTCGCAGCCGCCGTAGTACCGCTTGCCCGGGTAGCCTTCGGCGTACTTGTTGGTCAGCACGCTGCCAGCCGCTTCGATGACGGCGGGGCTGACGAAGTTCTCCGACGCGATGAGCTCCAGGCCCTCTTCCTGACGGCGGGTCTCGTCCTGGACGAGCTCCGCGATGGCCGGGTCGACCTGCTTCAGCGTTGCAATGTTCTCCATAGGGCCGCTCGCTAGCCGCAATGTGACGTGTCCTCAAGGGGTTGCACGGCGTCACAACAACGTCACATCGCCACACACTTGTGACACAGCCGTCGTGGGCGTGACCCGGTGCGTCGCTATGAGGTCGCGCCAATGCAACTGCTGGGTCTCACTCTCGTGCTGTTGGCGACGACGCCCGAGGTCGACGGCGGCGTGCCCGTGCTGCCGCCAGTCGAGGTCGCCGCCAGGCTGGGCGAAGGCGTCACCGTGAAGTCGGGCGACTTCAAGCTGCAGCTGCGCGGCCGCATGCAGGCCCAGGCGCTGGCCGTCATCCCCGGAGAGAACAGCAGCGCGGAGCGACAGAACGCCCTCTTCATTCGCCGCGCGCGAATCCAGCTCAAGGGCGAGTTCCCCTGGAAGCTGAGCTTCGTGATGCAGCTGGCCTTCGCGCCGCTCGACATGGAAGCGCATGAGCCCAACGTGCTGCGCGACCTCTACGCGGGCTGGGCGCCGCTGCGCGATCTCAGCTTGCGCTTCGGGCAGATGAAGGTGCCGTTCGACGTGCAGCGCGTCGTCTCGTCGTCGTCGCTGCAGTTCGTCGATCGATCGCTGGTGGTGGCCGAGCTCAACCTCGATCGCGACGTGGGGCTGGTGGCGTACTCCGACGACTTCCTCGGGCTGGGGCAGCGGCTGCGCTACGCGCTCGGCGTGTTCGGCGGCGACGGCCGCAACCGCATCGGCACCAACGTGGGTCTCTTGTACGTCGGCCGCATCCGCTACGCGCCGCTGGGGCCCATCGACGACAAGATCGAAGGCGACCCCGACCGCGACCGCCGCCCTCGCCTCGCGTTCGGCGTCGCGGCGGCGCGCAACGTGGCGACCAACCGGCCGCGCAGCACCACCGGCACGCCGTACAGCCTCGACGACACGCGCGTCTCGTACACGCACGCCACCGGCGACGTGAACTTCAAGTGGTACGGCGTGTCGCTGCTGTCGTCGATCTACTGGCGTCAGGCCGATCTGCAGATCGATCCCGCGACGGGCAGCATGACCGCGGCGCACAACGGGCTCGTCGATGGCACGTCGGTGACCGAGTACTCGCGATCGGGCTGGGGCTGGTTCGTGCAAGCCGGCGGCTACGTCACCGACTGGCTCGAGCTGGCGGCGCGCTATGGCGAGCTGCGCCCGCTGGGCCCGACAGACCCACGCTTCACGCGGCAGCGGGAGATCGGCGGCAGCCTCAACTTCATGGTGCAGAAGCACGATCTGAAGCTGCAGACCGACTGTTTCTGGATCGACGACGGCCTCGGCAACAACGGCCGCCTGCAGATCCGCATGCAGGCGCAGATCTACTTCTGAGGCGTCACGGCAGCACCCAGGCGTTGCCCTCGAGCTCGATGGGCGCGTCGGCCACCGAAGCGCCAGACGCACGGATCCAGTGCATCTGGCTCATCGCGTCGCCGCCCTGCGCGCACACCGCCTCGCGCAGCTTCTCGAACGTGGCCTCGTCGGTGTCCTGCCGGGCGATCTTCACCCAGCCGATGTTCTTCGCCTTGGCCGGCACTTCGCTGGCCGTCGGGTAGTCGATGACGTGGCACTCGTCGCCAGCGGCGCGCGCGCGCTTCACGGGCTCGGTCTTCACCGCCGGGGCGATCTCGGTGCGGCAGCCGACGACGAACAACGCCAGCAACACGAGGCGCTTCATCGCTTCGCCTCGATCGCCGAGATCTTCGCGACCCGGTTCTGGTGCCGGCCGCCTTCGAACGCTGTCGAGGTGAAGACCTTCAAGATCTCCAGCGCCACGCCCACGCCGGTGACGCGCTGGCCCAGGCACAACACGTTGGCGTCGTTGTGCTGGCGCGTCGCGCGGGCTTCAAACTCGGTGTGGCAGAGCGCCGCGCGAATGCCGTGCACCTTGTTGGCGGCGATCGACATGCCGATGCCGGTGCCGCACACCAGCACGCCCAGCGTGGCCTTGCCGTCGTTGACAGCCGCGGTCACCTTGGTGGCGAAGTCGGGGTAGTCGACTGAAGCGGTGTCAGCAGGACCAAAGTCGAGCGCCGTGTGGCCCAGCTTGCCCAGCTCGGCCACCAGCTCTGACTTCAGCGCAAAGCCGGCATGATCTGACGCGATCGCGATGTTCGCCATGCCCGCTGCATAGCAGTCACGGCTCGCGTTCGCGCGTCCAGCGGCTCTCGACCAGCTTCCAGGTCGTCGCCTTGCCACAGCCGTGCACCTTCACGCGGGTGCTCGAGATCAGCTTCTCGAGCTCCTCGTAGGTCAGCTTGTCTTCAGGGCACGAGAGGATGTCAGACGAGCGCTGCCCGAGCTCCACCTTGAGCTGCGAGAGCGGCGTGGAACAGCCAGCCAGGCACAACACCACGAACAGTCGTTTCACGGAGCCACCACGTCGGCGCCGCGCACGTCGACCGCGGGCACCGTGTCATTGATGAAGAGCGAGCCGTTGGCGGTCTCGACGCGCAGGTACACCGCGCGCCGGTTGCAGCCCGAGACGCCGACGTAGATGGGGCCCGCCGCGTCGTTCGCCAGCTCGACGACGTTCAGCCGGTCCGCCGGGCACTGGAACTCGTACGACGCGCGCAGCAAGACCTTCTGCCGCGCCTGCTCGAACGACACCGGCGTGACGCAGCCGGCGCCTGACACCATGGTCAGCAGCAGCAGCGCCCGCTTCACTTGGCCCGCTGCATCACCAGCGTCGCGTTGGTGCCGCCGAAGCCGAACGAGTTCGACATCGCCGCGTTGACCCACACTTCGCGCGCCTTGTTGGGCACGTAGTCGAGGTCGCAGTCAGGGTCGGGCGTGAACTGGTTGATGGTGGGCGGGATGATGCCGCGGCTCAGCGCGAGCGCGGTGATGATGGCCTCGGCGCCGCCAGCCGCGCCCAGCATGTGGCCCATCATCGACTTGGTCGACGACACCATGACCTTCTTCGCGTGCTCGCCGAAGACGCGGTGAATCGCCTTGGTCTCGTGGTGATCGTTGAACGGCGTCGAGGTGCCGTGCGCGTTGATGTAGCCGATGTCTTCGGGCTTCAGGCCGGCCGCCTTGAGCGCCATGCGCATGCAGCGCTGCGCGCCTTCGTGCTCCGGGGCGGGCGCGGTCTCGTGGTGCGCGTCGCTGTTGGCGCCGTAGCCGGTGATCTCCGCGATGATGGTCGCGCCGCGGCGCCTGGCCGCTTCGTACTCTTCGAGCACCACGATGCCGGCGCCCTCGCCCATCACGAAGCCGTCGCGGTCCTTGTCGAACGGCCGCGAGGCCGTCTCAGGGGTGTCGCAGCGCGTCGACAGCGCGTGCATCGCCTCGAAGCCGCCGATGCCAAGCGGCGTGATGGCCGCTTCGGCGCCACCCGCGATCGCCGCGTCGAGATCGCCGTAGCGGATCTGCCGCCAGGCCTCGCCGATGGCGTGCGCCGACGTGCTGCAGGCCGACACCGGGCCCCAGTTGGCGCCCTTGCAGTTGAAGCGCATCGAGATGCGGCCCGGCGCCATGTTGCCGATCATCTTCAAGATGAAGAACGGCGAGAGGCGATCGAAGCCCTTGTTGTAGCCGACGGTGTAGCTCTCTTCGAACGACATCAGGCCGCCGATGCCCGAGCCGACGATGACGCCCACGCGCTCGGGATCAAAGCCGTTGGGCTTGTCGAGGCCGATGGGGGTCTGGCTCTCCTTCATCGCGAACTCAGCCGCCACCAGCGCGTACTGACAGAAGAGGTCCATGCGGCGCGCTTCCTTGCGCTCCACGAAGTCCTCGATGTTGAAGTCCTTCACCTCGCCCGCAATGCTGGTGGCGAGCTTCTTGGTCTCCCAACGCGAGATGCGGGCGATGCCCGACTTACCGGCGATGAGCGACTGCCAGTTCTTCTCGGTGCCGGTGCCCAGGGCCGAGATGAGGCCGGTACCGGTGATGACGACGCGACGCTGGGACATGCGAAGGCTCCTTCAGGTGCTGCAAACGACTCGCCCGGGGCACGAAGGTCCCGGGCGAGGCACGGCACGGATCTACGGGACCAACACCCTTACTTCTTGTGGGTGTTGATGTAGTTGATCGCGTCGCCGACCGACTTGATGTTCTCGGCTTCCTCGTCGGGGATCTCGATCTCGAACTCTTCTTCCATCGCCATCACCAGCTCGACGATGTCGAGCGAGTCGGCGCCGAGATCCTCGATGAACGAAGACTCCATCTTGATCTCGTCTTCGCTCACGCCGAGCTGGTCGGCGATGATTCCCTTGACCTTGGCTTCGATGTTGGTGGCCGTCATGAAGGTGTTCCTTCTTCTTTGGTTGTGCTGCTGGGGTGTGAAGTTCGCCGGGCGCGTACCACACGGCACGCACCCGACCAACGCGGAAAACTACATGTACATGCCGCCGTTGACCTTGAGGACCTCGCCCGTGATGTACGAGGCGGAGTCCGACGCGAGGAACGCCACGGCGGCAGCGACTTCCTCTGCATTCCCGATGCGCGACAATGGAATCGCGGCCTGCATCTTCTCTTTCTGTTCAGCCGTCAGCGCGTTCGTCATGTCGGTGGTGATGAAGCCCGGCGTGACCGCGTTGACGCGGATGTTGCGGCTCGACAGCTCTTTGGCGACGGCCTTGGTGAGCCCGATGAGGCCGGCCTTCGACGCTGCGTAGGCGGCCTGGCCGCCGTTGCCCATCTCACCGACGATCGACGAGACGTTCACGATCGCGCCCGCCTTCTGCTTCATCATCGGGCGTGACACTGCGCGCATGAGGGCGAACGCGCCCTTCAGGTTGGTGTCGAGCGTCTTGTCCCAGTCTTCGTCCTTGAAGCGCATGAGCAGGCCGTCGATGGCCACGCCCGCGTTGTTGACGAGCACGTCGAGGCGGCCGAACTCCTTGACCACCTCGTCGACGGCCTTGCTGCAGGCCTCGGTGTCGGCCACGTCGAAGCGCACGGCCTTCGCCTTGCCGCCCGCGTCAGCGATCAGCTTCACGGTCTCGGTCGCCGCGGCCTCGTTGCCGGCGTAGCTCAGCACCACCGTCGCGCCGCGCTTGCCCAGCTCGGTGGCGATGGCCCGGCCGATGCCGCGCGAGCCGCCCGTCACCAGCGCCACCTTGTTCTCGAAGTCCTTCATCGTCGTCATGCCCCCAGCGCGGCGAGCGTCTTCTCGAGGCTCGCCGGATCTTCCACGTTGAACGTCTCGATGCCCTTGCTGATGCGCTTGACCATGCCGCACAGCGCCTTGCCGGGGCCGAGCTCGACCACCTTCGTCACGCCCGCCTTTTCCATGGCCTGCACCGACTCGATCCACCGCACCGAGCCCGTCACCTGCTTGAGCAGCAGCGCCTTGACGCGCGCGCCGTCGCTGTTGGGCGCGGCTTCCACGTTGCTGACCACCGGCACGACGGGGTTCTCGAACGCGCCCAGCACGGCCTCGAGGCGCGGCACGACCGGCGACATGAGCGAGCAGTGGAACGGCGCGCTCACCGGCAGCGGCAGCACGCGCTTGGCGCCCGCGGCCTTGATGAGCTCGCTCGCGCGCTCGACGGCGGCGGTGTGACCCGCGATGACCGTCTGCGCGGGATCGTTGAAGTTGGCGCAGCTGACCACCTCACCCTGCGCCGCCTGCGCGCAGAGCTCGGCGATCTTCGCGGGCTCCATGCCCAGCACGGCGGCCATGGTGCCGACGCCTGCGGGCACGGCTTCCTGCATGAACGTGCCGCGCGCGCGCACGGCCTTCACCGCGTCGGCCAGCGACATGGCCTTCGCGGCCACCAGCGCCGAGTACTCACCCAGCGAGTGACCGGCGACGAAGCTCGGCGCGGTCGCGAAGCGCTTGCTGAAGACGGCGTGCGCCGCCACGGAGACCGTGAGGATCGCCGGCTGCGTGTTGGCGGTCAGCTTGAGCGCGTCGTCGGGGCCTTCCCAGCACAGCGACGACAGCTTCTCGTGGAGCGCGTCGTCAGCCGCGTCGAACACGGCCTTCGCTTCGGGGAACGCGTCGGCGAGGGCCTTGCCCATGCCGACCGACTGACTGCCCTGCCCTGGAAAGATGAACGCGATGCTCATGGTGGGTTCCTCACCAACGAATGATGCCGCTGCCCCACGCCATGCCCGCGCCGATGGCCATCATCGCCACGGTGTCGCCAGCCTTGATGCGGCCAGAGCGGTTGGCTTCGTCGAGCGAGATGGGCAGCGAGGCCGACGACGTGTTGCCGTACTTGTCGATGTTCACCCACGCCTTGGTGCGCGGAATGTCGAGGCGATCGAGCACGGCTTCGATGATGCGCAGGTTCGCCTGGTGCGCCACGACGTGCGTGACGTCACCGGAGGTCAGCTTGTTGGCCTCGAAGGCCTCCTTCATCACGTCGGTCAGCGACCGCACCGCGAACTTGTAGACCTCGCGGCCGTTCATCGCGATCTTGGTCAGGCGCTGATCGAAGCCCTTCGGGTCGAGCGGCGCCGCCGAGCCGCCGCCCGGAATGTGGAGGATCTGGCTCGCGCCGCCGTCGGTGTGGAGGTGCGTCGACATGAGCCCGCGGTTGGGCTCTTCCGTCGGCGCCAGCACCAGCGCGCCCGCGGCGTCACCGAAGAGCACGCAGGTGTTGCGATCAGTCCAATCGGTGATGCGGCTGAGCAGCTCGGCGCCCACCACCAGCACCCGTTTGGCCTGCCCCGACTGGATGTACTGCGAGGCGACCGAGAGGCCGAAGATCGACCCCGCGCACGCCGCCAGCAGATCGAACGCGAACGCCTTCTTGGCGCCCAGCTTGGCCTGCAGCAGCACCGCGCACGACGGCATCGGCAGGTCGGGCGTGATGGTGCCGACGACGATGAGGTCGAGCTCTTCGGGCTTCACGCCGGCCATCTCGAGGGCCTTCAGCGAGGCCTTGAGCGCCATGTCGGAGGTCGCCTCGCCGACGGCAGCCTGGTGGCGCTGGCGAATGCCGGTGCGCTCGGTGATCCACTCGTCGGACGTCTCGACGGTCTTCGCGAGGTCGTCGTTGGTGAGGACCTTCTCGGGCACGTAGCTGCCCGTTCCGATGATCTGTGCGCGCGTCACGGGTCGGCCCTCTACCGAGTTGAAAAGCCCGTGTCACCGCGAAGGTTCTTGCCCACAGCTGCGAAGCGGGCGACGCAGGCTCACGACGAAACCACGTAGAAACACGTCGAGCCCGGGAGGAACGTGCCTACCGGGCCCGACGAGCTGAAAACGCTCGGTGTCAGTGCTTGCGAGATCAGTCTGCCGAGCCGGCAGCGATCTTCTTGCCCTTGTAGAACCCGCACGCCGGGCACACGCGGTGGGGCTGCGTGGCCGCGCCGCAGTTCGGGCAGGCGTTGAGCTGCACCGGCGACTTGAGCTTGTTGTTGGCCGAGCGACGCTTGTCGCGACGCATCTTGGAAGTACGCTTCTTGGGAACGCCCATGGAACTTGTCCGTCCTTTCGACTGCTAGTTCTTCAGTTTGATGTCCTTCAGCTTCGCGAGACGGACATCGACTTCCTTCGTTTTGCCGTGACCACAGTCCTGCTCGTTCAGGTCCTGTCCGCAGGTGGGACAGAGCCCCTTGCAGTCTTCGCGGCACACCACCGACACCGGGAGCGCCAGCAATACCTGCTCACGCACGACCGGGTCCAGATCGATCGTCTTGCCGTCGAACGGCTCGGCGTCGATCTCATCCAGTTCGAAAGAAGCGGCGAAGTCAGCCAGCCCATCGTCTTCCTTCTTCTGTTCCTTCTTGCGCCCGCGCTTCGGGCCGTCCGAGGCCTCGTCTTCCCGCGGCTTTGGAGGCTCGGGGATCATGCGCAGCGAGAAATCGATGGCCAGCGGCACCGGCACGTCACGCGTGCAGCGCCGACACGGGCAGGTCAGTTCGGCCGCAAAACGGCCCTTCACGAACACGCGACCCGAGAGCTTCTTGAAGCTCGCCGTCAGAGGGCTCGCCGTCACCAGCGCGAAGCCCTCGGAGTCCGCCAGCGCTGCGTTCAGCACCTCGGGCTTGATGGCTTCGGTCCGCTTGAGCTCGGGACCCTGGATTTCTTCAATCTTTACCAGCATTTACACGACCAGCCTGCGAAAGGCGGCGGAACCTACAAGAACTTGGCCAAGCGAGTCAAACCCGGTGTGGTAGGAAGTGGCGCTGTGCGGCTTTTGACCCTGCTCTTCCTCTTGGTGTCGTCGGCGGCGGTGGCGCAAGTCGTACCCCGCAGCGCGGCCATCGAGAAAGCGCAGCAGCAGGTCGACGAAGGTGACTTCGAAGACGCGGTGAAGACCGTCGAGCGCGGCATCGAAGCGGCGGACCTCACTGACGATCAGCTCGCCGAGTTGTACCGCCTGCTCGGCCTCGCGCACCTCTACCTGGGCAACGAAGACAAGTCGCGCGACGCCTTCGAGAAGCTGCTGCAGGCGCGGCCCGACTACGAGCTGCCGAAGTCAGCGCCGCCGAAGATCCGCACGCTCTACTCACGCATCAAGGACGACATTCGCAAGCGGCGGGTACGCCCGGTGACGTTGACGCTGGTGCCGGTGGGCGAAGCGCCGGGCAACGAAGCGGTGCTGGTCGCCGCGGTCATCGAAGACATGGCGCTCGGCGCGAAGGCCAAGCTGTTCTACCGCCGCGCTGGCGTTCAGAGCTTCAGCTCCATCGACTTCGTGCGCAGCAAGACCAACCGCATCGACTACACGGCGACGGTGCCGGCCTTCGAGCTGCCGACCGAAGAGCAGTCGTACGAGGTCGAGTACTACGTCGAGGTCGCCGACGCCGCGCAGCGCCGCCTCGCCGGGCGTGGTGACGCGTACAACCCGCTGCGCTTCCGCGTGCTCGCGAAGAAGATCGACGCCGCCGCCGTGAGCGAAGCGGTGCCCGTCTACAAGAGCCCGTGGTTGTGGATCGGCATCGGCCTCGGCGTCGCCGCCATCACCACCGGCGCCGTGGTGCTGGCCACCAGCAACCAGACCGCCACCCTGCCCGTGCGCATCCAGATCGAGGGCACGCCGTGAAGAAGCTCGCGCTCGCCACCTTGCTCTCGCTGTCAGCGTGCGGCCCGCAGTCCGACGCGCCGCAGTTCCCCATCGAGCTCTACGTCTCGGCCGCGCTGCGTGACGAGATCCAGGCGTTCCAGCTGTCGCTCGTCACCAACGGCACCGGGCTCGACTGCGTCGCCGTGCAGAAGGCGTGCATCAAGGACCAGGTCGAACCGAGCCGCTTCGTGCCGCTGAAGAACGCCGCTGGCGCGACGGTGAACGCCGTCAGCGTCTCGCTCGACGAGCTGATGGCGGGCTCACCCAGCACGCAAGACGTGTCGCTCAAAGACCTGCCGCTGGGGAAAGACTTCGCGCTCGTAGTGGAAGCGGTGTCGACCGACGCTACGCCGCGGCTGGCGGGCAGCTCGTGTACGTACATTCGCGAGTTGACCGCTGGCACCAACCCGACGGCCAGCGTGCGCATCGGGAAGCTCGACCCCCGCCCCGCCTGTGATCCGCGTCACTGAGTCTGCTTCGCGACCTTCGCGATCAGCTTCTCGATGCGCGCGCGATCGGCGGCGACGAGCTCGACGAACTGCACGCCCATGCCGAGCTCCTTCGCGGTGACGATGTCGCCGTCGCAGACGATCTCGTGCGCGTCGCCGGGCAGCGTGAACTTGAGCTGCACGCGCGTGCCCATCGGCAGCGGGATGGTCTGCACGAAGAACGCGCCGCCGACCGAGAGGTTCGTTGCACGTTGGTAATAAAGCTCCCCGTCGCGCGCGGCTTCGATCCACAGATCAACGGGGATTCGCGTCTCTTTCCGCTTCTCGGTGCCCATCGGTCGGGCGGCTATATGCCACGAGACGATGTGAGGTAGGAAGCCGCCAGCCATGGCGCGGATCCTCGTGATCGAAGACGAACAGGACCTCGGTTCCCTCGTCGAATACAACCTGCGCGCCGACGGCCACGAGGCCGAAGTGGTGCACACCGGCGCCGCGGGCGTGTCGCGCGCCAAGGTGTGGAAGCCCGACCTCATCCTGCTCGACCTCATGCTGCCCGACATCGCCGGCAGCGAAGTCGCGCGGCTGGTGCGGCAGAACGAGCCGCGGCGCACGGCGATCATCATGGTCACCGCGCGCGGCGAAGAAGGCGATCGCGTGAAGGGCCTCGAGCTCGGCGCCGACGACTACGTGACCAAGCCGTTCTCGGTCAAAGAGCTGCTCTTGCGCGTGAAGGCCGTGCTGCGCCGCAACGGTGACGAGCCGGTGCGCGGCGAGGGCAAGCAGCTGGTGAACGGCGAGATCCACCTCGACAGCGAGCGCCACGAAGTGCGCGTGGGCGGCAAGCCCGTGGTGCTGACGGCGCTCGAGTTCCGGTTGCTCAAGACCTTCCTCGAACGCCCCGGCCGCGTGCAGACGCGCGAGACGCTGCTGTCCGACGTCTGGGGCATCGACGCCGACATCACCACCCGCACCGTCGACACGCACATCAAGCGGCTGCGCGAGAAGCTCGGCCCCGCGGGCGACGTGATCGAGACCATCCGCGGCGTCGGCTACAAGCTGGCGTCATGAGCCGCCTCGCGCTCTGGGTCTGGGGCACGTTCATCGGCGCCAGCTGCCTGACGCTGTGGCTCACCTCGAACGTCGCCGCGTCGGTGTTGCTGGGCGTGGTGTCGGCCGCGTGCGTGTTCGGCGCCACCCAGCGCGTCGCCGCCCAGTGGAAACGTCGCGCTGACGCCTTCGCCGCCGCGGCGCGGGGGCTGGCGCTCGACCCCGGCGTCGACGTCGGGCCCGGTGAAGATCCGGTGGCCCTCGCGCGCGAGATCCACAACGGCGCGGTGGTGGCCCGCGACAACGCCCGTCGGCTCGGCGTGCTGACCGCCGTGCTCGACGGCATGGCCGAAGGCGTGTGGATCACCGCCGAAGACGGCATCGTCATCGAGCACAACACCGCGCTCAAAGACCTGCTCTACACGGCGCGCGAGCTCGTCGGTCATCGGCCGCGCGATCTCTTCCCCAACAGCCCCGAGCTCCAGCAAGCGACCGAGAAGGCCTGCCGCGAAGGCGTCGCCAGCCGCATCGAGCTCAACGTCGAGGGCGTAAAGCCCACAGTGCTGTCCGTACACGTCTCGCCGCTGGGTCGTGAACAGGGCGGGTCGTCGGCGGTGTTCTTCGACGTGTCGGAGCTGCGCCGCCTCGAGAAGGTGCGAAAGGACTTCGTGGCCAACGTGAGCCACGAGCTGCGCACGCCCATCACCGCCATTCGTGGCTACGCCGAGACGCTGCAGTCGGGCGCCATCAACGACGCGGTCGCTGCGCCCAAGATGGTCGACATCATCCACCGGCAGTCGGAGCGGCTGACCGAGCTGGTGGAAGATCTGCTCGAGCTCTCGCGCATCGAGGCGCGGCAGATTCAGCTCGAAGAGGTGGCGGTGGAGCTGCTCGACGCCACGCAGCGCGCGTTTGAAGCGGTGCGCCCCAAGTCGGCGCCGCGCAACACGTCGCTCAGCACGTCGGTGCCTGCGGGCCTCAAGGTGCTCGGCGACAAGCGCGCCATCGAGCAGATCATGCTGAACCTCGTCGACAACGCGGTGAAGTACACGCGCCCGGGCGGCCGCGTGGAGGTCAGCGCCGAGCGCCGCGGCGACACCATCCAGATCCGCGTGAAGGACGACGGGCCCGGCATCGAAGCGCGGCACCTCTCGCGCGTCTTCGAGCGCTTCTACCGCGTCGACAAGGGCCGCTCGCGCGACATGGGCGGCACCGGCCTCGGCCTGTCGATCGTGAAGAACCTCGCCAACTTCATGAAGGGCGACGTGCGCGTCGAGAGCGCGCCGGGACAGGGCTCCAGCTTCTTCGTCGAGCTCCCTGTCCCTTCTGACGAGCCAAAATCGACGAACGCCGTCGGCGCGGCCTAAACTCGCGCGCACGATGCGCGTCGCAGTGCTGGCCGACATCCACGGAAACCTCGCTGGCGCTGAGGCGGTGTTGGAAGACATCAAGCGCCAGTCGCCCGACTACATCGTGGCCGCCGGCGATCTCGCGATGCGCGGCTCGCACCCTGCTGAGACCGTCGATCTCCTCTTTGATCGCTGCAACGCGCTCCTGCTGGGCAACACCGACGCCTACCTCGCCGGGCTCTATCTCCACGGCGCGTACCGCGAGCCCGAGCACTGGAAGACCGACCTGCTGGCGTGGACCCGCGATCAGCTCGGCGACGAGCGGCTCAAGAAGCTGGGCGCGATGCCGTTCTCGGTGCGCTACTCGCCGCGCAAGGGCCAGGACCTCTTCGTCTGCCACGCGAACCCGAAGAACCTCGAGGACTCGCTCGAGCCCACGATGGACGAGAACACCATCCGCCGGTTGCTCCAGTACGTCGACGCGACCGCGATGGCCTTCGGGCACCTCCACTTTCCCTACCGGCGCCGCGTCGGGAAGCTGGTGCTGGCCGACGTCGCGTCGGCCGGCATCCCGCGCGACGGCGATCTCCGCCCCGCCTGGGGCCTCTTCACGTGGACCCCCCGCGGCTGGCGCGTGCAGATTCGCCGGGTGCGCTACCCGGTGCGCAAGGCGACGCAGGCCATCACCGCGCGCAAGGTGCCGGGCGCGCCGCTCCTCATTCACAAGATGCTCGAGTGCCGGTACCGCCATCACCACCAGCTCGCCGAAGCCGCGCGCCGCCACTCAGGCCTGCCGCCGTACTTGAAGCCGCCGCCCCTCTCGATCGCCGGGCCGCCGCGCGCCACGCTGCTGCCGCCGCCGGGCTACGTGCCGCCGCCCGACGACGCGTCGGACGACATGATGATCAACGGGCCCGCGCAGCAGCCGACCGAGGCCGACGGCCACGACGAGAGCGAAGCGCCTGAAACGCCGGACCTCGCGTCCGGAAAGTGACGTGTGACGCGCTTGTCACCTGCCCTTCACTGGCTCGTGAAGGTGGGCCTCTACACAGCGCACCATGCCCTTCGTGCTCATCGTCGATGACGAGGCGGATCTCGCCTCCCTGGTGGAATTCAACCTTCAGCAAGCGGGCCTCGAGACGGCTGTCGCGCTGACCGGTGAGCGCGCGCTGGAGCTGGCGAAGGCCCGCGTGCCCGACGTGGTGCTGCTCGATCTGATGCTGCCTGACATCTCGGGCAAAGAGGTCTGCCGTCGGCTGCGCGCTGATCTGAAGACCCGCGAGGTGCCCATCGTGATGCTGACGGCGCGCGGCGAAGAGACCGATCGCGTCGAGGGCTTCGAGGTCGGCGCCGACGACTACGTCAGCAAGCCGTTCAGCCCGCGCGAGCTGGTGCTGCGCCTCAAGGCCATCTTGCGCCGCGTCGGCCCCGCGGAATCGGGCCAGCGCATCACCGCCGGGCTGCTGACGCTGGACACCGGCTCGCACCGCGCGTGGGTGGCCGGCGAGCCGCTCGAGCTGACGGCGCTGGAGTTCAAGCTGCTGCACCGCTTCATGTCGCGACCGGGCCGCGTGCAGTCGCGCGAGCAGCTGTTGGCCGAGGTGTGGGGCGTCACCTCGCCGCTCGAGACGCGCACCGTCGACACGCACGTCATGCGGCTGCGCGAGAAGCTGGGCCCTGCGCGCAACAGCGTCGAGACCGTGCGCGGCGTCGGCTACCGCATGACCGAAGAGTCAGCGGCGGCTGCGAGCGCCTGAGACGTTCACCAGCAGCGTCTTGCCGAACACTTCACGGAAGAGCTCGAGCTGATGCTGCAGATCCCACAGCTCGAGATCGAGCGGGCCCCTGGCGCGCAGCGTGAGCTGCACCGCCCGGCCCTTCATCGTCACCGAGAGCGACTTCACCAACTGCTGATGGCTGCGATCGAGCAGACAGGCGATGCGCAGCAACGTCGCGCACTTGCGCACCACGCGGTAATCGGCGGGTGGCAACGGCGCGAGCAGCTCGTGCTGCGGCTCGGGCTTCGAGCGCCGGTGGAAGCGCGCGATCAACGCCGTCAGCTGCCGTTCACGATCCGACAGGCCCGGCAGGTCGGCGTTCATCAACAGGTAGTGCGTGTGCTTGTGGTGCTTGTTGAAGCTGACCGCGAGGCCGACCTCGTGCAGCAGCGCGGCGACCTCCAGGTACGGGCGCGCCGCTGCGGGCAGCTGGTGCAGCGTGGCGAGGCCGTCGAACAGCTCCAGCGACAGCTTCGAGACCTGCTCGGCGTGCGCGACACCCGTCTGGAACCTCGCCGCCATCACGCGCGCGGCATCGGCCAGCGAGTGATCGTCGTCGTCGTGCCGGCGACGCTTGAGGAGATCGAAGAGGATGCCTTCGCGCAGCCCGCGATCGACGGCGGTGATGGTCTTCACGCCGAAGCGCAGCATGGCCGCCTCGAGCACCACCGCGCCGGCCACCACGATGTCCGCGCGGCGGGGGTCGAAGCGCTTGCGGCGCTTCTCTGCGTCCATCGCGGCGAGCTCTTCGACGGCGTGGGTGATCTCCGCCAGCGTCGCGTGGCCCAGCCCTTCCGATCTCGCGAACGTCACGATGGCGCCGATGGTGCCCGACGAACCGATGGCGCCCGACGGCAACCCCTTCACGGGGCCCTTGATGCGCTCAGCCAGCATCTCGCGCGCGTAGTCGCGCATCAGCTGCAGCTTCTTCTTGGGCAGCGTGTCTTTGACGTCGAACAGCTCGGTCAACCGCACCGCGCCGAGGTCGACGCTCCAGAGGTCCTTCGGTTTCTCGCCTTCCGCGTGGATGACCTCGGTGCTGCCGCCGCCGATGTCGATGCACAGCGAGCGCTGGTGTGGCTGCTTTCCGTTCAGCACGCCGAGGCAGATCAGGCGCGCCTCTTCGCGGCCCGAGACGACCTCCAGGTTGAGGCCGGCTTCTTTCTTCACCCGGCGCACGACGTCTTCGCGGTTGCGGGCCTCGCGCAGTGCGCTGGTGGCCACGGCCCTGACGCGCGCGCCGTAGCGCTCGCACAGCGCGGCGTAGCGCCGCAGCGTCGCCACCAGCCGGCTCGCGACCTCGCGAGACATGATGCCCGACTTGAAGAGGCCTTCGCCCGGGCGCACCGGGTCGCGCTCCGAGTGCAGCCCTTCGATCGAGCCGTCAGGCAGCACGCGCGCCAGCTCGAGTCGCACCGCGTTGGTGCCGACGTCGATGGCGCCGAGAATGTCGTCGTTGAGAGTGGTGCGAGTGCGACGGGGCATGGCGGAGCTCGGAAGGCTAGCCGCTTGCCGCGGCGATCCCATGTGCCAAGAAGGCAATAGAGGGGGTAGTGAACGTGGTTGAGACCGGTAGTCCGAACGTCGGCGATCGTCACCTGTTTCTGAACCGCGAGCAGTCGTGGCTCGCGTTCAACGACCGTGTGCTCGCCGAGGCGCGCAACAGCTCGCTGCCGCTGCACGAGCGGCTCAAGTTCCTGTCGATCGTCTCGGGCAACCTCGACGAGTTCTTCATGGTGCGCGTCGCCGGTATCCGCCAGCAGATCCAGGGCGGGGTCGCCGAGCTGCCCGCCGACGGCACGCTCCCCGGCGAGCAGCTCGCGGCCATCGCCGAGCGCGCGCACCGCATGGTCGACGATCAATACAACGTGTGGAGCCGCGAGCTGTTGCCGCTGCTGGCCGCGCACGGCCTCCACGTCTTGAGCCGCGACGCGCTCAACGCCGAGCAGAAGACCGCCGCCAAGAGCTGGTTCAGCGCCAACGTGTTCCCCGCGCTCACGCCGCTCGCCGTCGACCCCGGCCACCCGTTTCCGCACCTGCGCAACAAGTCGCTGAACGTGGCCATCGTGGTGCGCCGCGGTGGCCAGCGTCGTCGCAAGGACCTGGGCGAGTCGTCGCTCGCCGTCGTGCAGGTGCCCGCCGTGCTGCCGCGCCTCGTGCCGCTGCCCTCACCCACAGGCAGCTCGTTCCTGCTGCTGGAAGAGCTCATCATGCTGCAGGCCGGCGACCTCTTCCCCGGGTACCAGGTCGAGCAGTCGTCGACGTTCCGCCTCACGCGAAACTGGGACCTCGACATCGATGAAGAAGACTCGCAGGACCTCCTCGAGTCGATTCAGGCCGAGCTGCGCCGCCGCGATCGTGGCGCCGTCGTGCGCTTGGAGCTTCACGCCGGCGCGTCACCCGCGCTCGAGAGCCAGCTGACCGCCGCGCTGAAGGTCACGCCCGCCGAGACCTACCGCGTCGAAGGGCCGCTGCAGCTGCAGGACCTCACCGCCATCGGCGACGCCGACCCGCGGCCCGAGAACCGCGTCGAGCCGTTGGTGCCCGCCACGCAGGCCGTCATCAACAACGCCGAATCGATGTTGCAGCTGGTCGGCCAGAAAGACCTGCTGCTGCACCACCCGTACGAGTCGTTCGACCCGGTGGTGCGCTTCCTCGAAGAGGCCGCTGACGACCCCAACGTGCTGGCCATCAAGCAGACGCTGTACCGCACCACCGGCGACAGCCCCGTGGCCCGAGCGCTGGTGCGCGCGTCTGAGAACGGCAAACAGGTGGCCGTGCTGGTCGAACTGAAGGCCCGCCTCGACGAGGCCAACAACATCGCCTGGGCGCGCCGCATGGAAGAGAACGGCGTGCACGTGGTGTACGGCCTCATCGGCCTCAAGACGCACTGCAAGGTGACGCTCGTGGTCCGCCGAGAAGGCAACGGCATTCGCCGCTACGTGCACCTCGGCACCGGCAACTACAACTCGGCCACGGCGCGCAGCTACACCGACCTCTCGCTCTTCACCGCGCGACCTGAGATCGCCGACGACGTCAGCGCGCTCTTCAACCTGCTCACCGGCTATTCCACGCAGCCGAACTGGAAGCGCCTCGCCGTCGCGCCCACCACGCTGCAGACCCGTGTGCTCGAGCTCATCGAGCGAGAGGCGCAGCGAGCCAGGAAGGGCGAGCCCGCGCGCATCATCGCCAAGATGAACGCGCTCGTAGACCCGGTGGTCATCCGCGCGCTGTACGCCGCGAGCCAGGCCGGCGTGGAGATCGACCTGTTGGTGCGCGGCATCTGTTGTCTGAAGCCCGGCGTCCCCGGCGTGTCAGAGAAGATCCGCGTGGTGTCGGTGGTCGATCGCTTCCTCGAGCACACGCGCGCGTTCGCCTTCGGCACCGGCAACCAGACCGACGTGTTCATGTCGTCCGCCGACTGGATGCCGCGCAACTTCCACCGGCGCGTCGAGGTGATGGCGCCCATCGAAGACCCGGTGTTGAAGGCGCGCGTGCTGGACGAGGTGCTGGGGCTGGGTCTGCGCGACAACGTGAAGGCGCGGCAGCTGCAGAGCGACGGCACCTACGTGCCGGTGCCGCTGCAGCTCGACGGGCAGACGGTGCGCAGCCAGCAGGTGGCCTGGGAGATCGCCCGCCGGGGCGGTCAGCCGGGGCCCGAGCCGCTCATTCGCCACGTGGCCTCGCCCCTCGAGAAGCCCGCCGGTACGACGGGCTCAGCTGCCTGAAACCGGGGCCTTACGCTTGCGCAGGCGCCCCCAAGGTGAGACACGTCGACGCAGGCGTTACACTGCACGTCGTAACCGCCCTCGTAAGGAGCGATGCCCATGGGCCTCAAGTGGACCGAGATTCTGCTGATCCTCTTCGCGTTGATGCTGCTCTTCGGAGCCTCGCGTCTGCCGCAGCTCGGCTCGTCGCTCGGCTCGGCGATCCGCAACTTCAAGAAGGGCTTCTCGGGCGACGGCATCGTCGACGACAAGCCTGAAGACGAGAAGAAGCTGGCCCAGGGCGGTGGTGAGTCCATCACCAACGCCGACAAGGCCACCTCCAAGCAGAGCTGAAAAAAGAAGTCAGAGCGCCGCGTCGATCTGCTTCTCGACGTCCTTGGCCCACTTCTTCACCCGCCGCGCTTCCGGCGGGTCGTACGCGTCAGAGCCGTTCAGCGCCTTCTGGATCTGGACCTTCGCGCCCTTCGCGTCGCCATCCTTCAGCAGCGTCTCCGCCATGAAGAGGTAGTTGCGGAGGTGCTCGGGGTGCTTGTCGATCGACTTCTGCAGCTCTTCCTTCGACTTCTTGAGGTCGCGCTTCGGCCACGGGAGCTCCCAGTGGTAGCGGCCCTTGGTGGTGCGGCCGCCGTAGCGATCGAAGGCCTCACCGTTCTTCAGCACGAACTCGAGGTTCTCGAGGAACTGGCCCTCGAGGCCTTCCCCCAGCGCCGCGAGGATGCCGACGGCCTGTGAGTACGCGCCGATGCTGAGCGCCGTGTAGTACTTGCCCTCGACACCGGTGCCGTTCGCGGCGACCGCGCGCTTCGCGTAGCCCCAGGCTTCCTTCGCCAGCTGCTTCTTGAGGCCGCTGTCGTCGATGCCGTCGGCCGCCCACCACCGCGCGCGCGCCGCACGCCAGAGCAGCGCGTAGTCGTTGGGGAAGGCCTTCAAGCCCTCGCGGTAGGCCGCGTCGATCTCAGCGCTGGCGCCTTTGCCGTCGCGCGTCTTCCAGAGATCGTCGAGCTTCGCCGCGAAGCTGGCCGCGTCAGGCGCAGCCGCTTCAGCAGGCGGGGGAGCTGCCGCGCCGTCTTGAGCGAACGCGGACAGCGAGAGAAACAACACCACGAGGAGTGAGGTGCGCATGGGACCGTGCATGCTGCCACAGACCCACGCGGTGCCTCACCTCTTCACGCGGCTTCCTGCAGCTCCGCGAACTCGCCGTTCTCGTTCACCGTCGAGAGGTAGCGGGCGAGGAACGACTTGGTCTTCAGCTCGACCTGGCGCACGCGCTCGCGCGAGACGCCCCAGCGCTGCCCCAGCTCCTCGAGGGTGCGCGGCTTGTCCTGCGTGAGGCGCTCCTGGAGGATGTCCCAGCCGAGGTCGCCGATGCGCTTCTTCACGCGCTGCAGCGCCTCGCTGACCTGCTCGTCGCGCTCGAGAGACAGGAAGGACTGATCGGGCGTCGCCGCGCCGTCCTCGAGGCGATCCATGTAGGTGCTGTCGTCCTCTT
>CAYWON010000026.1:33168-52711 GCA_964459885.1 uncultured Archangium sp. | reverse complement strand
AGGTGGGGGAGACCGCACCGCGTAAGCGGGAACGGCGCCCCCATCCACCAATGTTGCCGCCCACCAGCGACGCGCTTCGAGACGACGCGCATCGGCCTTACTTTTTGTGGTGGACCGACGCGACCGTGGCGGACCTGCGTCGCCACCTCCAATCGAACGATCTCGCGGAGCGCGCGTACTGGATGGCGGCGCTGCTGCGCGAGGCGAACACTCGCGACGTA
Organism: uncultured Archangium sp.; assembly: GCA_964459885.1. Lineage (GTDB taxonomy): Bacteria > Myxococcota > Myxococcia > Myxococcales > Myxococcaceae > Archangium_A. The sequence goes on along the minus strand of CAYWON010000026.1, from coordinate 52,490 downwards.
TGGCTTTATGTCACTCGCAGCGACGTCGCCGCACTGTGGCCGCAGCTGACCCGCTACCTTGGTCGAAGCCGCGAGCGATGGGCGTGGTTGCTCGACTTGCCGTTGCTCCCGTGGCCACCGCCGGAAGCGTATGCGCGACACGTTTGATTCGCGGGTGATCTCGCCCGAGGTCGTCCGCTTCCTTCGCGAGTTGGGGCAGCGAGCGTCATTCGTGCTCGCCGGTGGCGCCGCGCTGAGCGGTGCGTACCTGGCGCACCGCCTCTCGAAGGACGTGGACCTGTTCTGCGTCAACTCCGAGACCCATCGCGCGGTCGTCGCTGCGCTCCCCGACGCAGCCCGTGCCGTTGGTGGAACCGTTCGCGTCGCTCAGGACGCCGGCTCGTTCGTCAGAGCAGAGCTGACGCTCGGTTCGCAAGTGCTCGACGTCGATGTGGTCATCGACGCCTCGCCGCCCGCTGAGGCTCCGAGCTCTGTCGAAGGTGTCCAGGTTCAGGGGCTCGCTGACCTCCGCGCGTCGAAGCTGACGTGCCTGGTTTCCCGCTCGGAGCCGAGAGACCTGGTCGACGTGTTGTTCCTCGACCGCGCGGGCTTCGCCGCGGAGCTCGACCTTCCACTGGCCGCAGAAAGGGACACCGGCGTCGACCCCGGTGTCATGGCGTGGTTGCTCGGCGAGTTTCCGGTCTCGCCACTGCCGCAGATGATCGCGCCGCTGACGACGACGGAGCTGCGCGCGTTTCGCGATCAACTGCGAGAACGCCTGAAGCGCGTCGCCACGCGGTAGCGCCGGTCACGCCTCGCCGTGCACGTAGACGTTGAAGAGCGTCGGCGTCGGCAGACGGCACTGGTACTCGAAGTACGCCGCGCCGCCGTCGTTCACGTGGTACTCGCGGTCGAGCGGCGGCAGGTGCGGCGACGGCAGCCGGTACTTGAAAAAGACGTAACGCGTCTCGCCCACGCTCCAGCCCACGACCTGCGCCTCGTATTCGTTGAAGCGCGTGAAGAGCTGCACGAAGCCGTGTCGGCGGTGTGGCGTAACGATGGTCGACGTCCCGGCGCTCAGATCTTTGGCGACCGTGTCTAGGAACGCGCGCTCGCAGCGCAGCACGACGTCGCGCAGCGGCGCTTCGTAACGAATTGACTTCGGGTCGAGGCGTGTCGCGCCCATCGAGGTCGCGAGCTCCGTCTCGTAGGCACGCAGCGCAGGCGACAGCGACACGCGGCGGGCGCTCGGGAGGTGCGCGAGGTTGCGTTGCAACGACGCGGTGACGTCCATCGGCGCAGCGGGCTCAGAAGAAGCGGAGGGCTTCGATGGCGCGGTACGCGGCGCAAAGGGCAACGCCCCTTCGATCCACTTCACGCTGATGTGCCCGACCTTCAGCTCGCGTGTGGTCGTGCTGCCGACCGGCGGCGCGAGTGTGCCGACTGCGAAGAAGCCCGCGAGCGGCTCGTTGGTGAGCCGGCTCAGCGCGGTCGCCATCTCGGGGCTCGGCGTCGAGAAGCTCGGCAGCAACAGCGTCGCCGCTGCGCCCGACTCGAAGAGCGTCAGCCACGCATCGTCCTGCGCGAGCCGCGCGAGCACCATCGTCGAGGGGCCCTCAAGGCCGGGTGCGTGCGGCCGCACCTCTTCCATGAACGCGAGGTAGCGGGCCAGGTCGTGGGTCACGGTGCCTCCGTCGCGGGCGTACGCGCAGCCGCACCACAGGGTCAGCAGCAGCAGCGCGCGTCGCATGGTCGAGCACCGTACCGAGGTCGAGTCGCACGCGACAACGCGCTGGTGCGGGCGCGCTGCGTCGCGGCGCGTCGTGAATGCGTCGTTGACAGGTCACGATCGCGCGGGCGACCCTCCGCGTCCCCCTCACCTCTCCAATGGAGGTTCGATGCACCCGCTTCCCGTGCTGCCGTCAGGCAGACTCGAAGAGCATTTCAGTGAGATGAAGCCTGCGTACTCGCAGGCTGAAGCCATCAGCGAAGCCAATCGTTGTCTGTATTGCGTCGAAGCGCCGTGCATCAAGGCGTGCCCCACGGGCATCGACATCCCCAACTTCATTCACAAGATCAGCACCGGCAACACGACGGGCGCTGCGCGCACCATCCTCAAGGAGAACATCCTCGGGGCGTCGTGCGCGCGCGTGTGCCCCGTCGAGGTGCTCTGCGCGGGCGCGTGCGTCTACAACACGTGGGGTCGCGAGCCGATCGCCATCGGGCGGCTGCAGCGCTTCGCCACCGAGACCACGCTCAACGAGCGCGCCATGGGCTCGGTCGTCGCGGCAAAGAAGCCGTCGACCGGCAAGAAGATCGCCATCGTCGGCGCGGGCCCGGCTTCCATCGCGGCGGCCGGCCTGCTCGCGCTCGAAGGCCACAAGGCCGTGCTGTTCGAACGCAAGCTCGTGCCCGGCGGCCTCAACACGCTCGGCATCGCGCCGTACAAGCAGTCGGCCCTGCAGGCGCTCAAGGAGATCGAGTGGGTGTTCTCGCTCGGCGAGATTGAGCTCAAGAGCGGTGTGGAGATCGTCGCGGGCGCCGCCGGCAAGGGCCAGGTGTCCGTCGAGTCGCTGCTCAAGGACTACGACGGCGTGTTCCTCGGCCTCGGCCTCGGGCCTGACTCAGCGCTCGGCGCCGACGGTGAAGCCGGCGAAGGCGTCTGGGGCGCTGTCGATCTCATCGAGCGCATCAAGGCCGACCCGAAGGCGTCAGTGGCGGGCGTGAAGCGCGCGCTGGTCATCGGCGGCGGCAACACGGCGCTCGACATCGCGCACGAGCTCAAGCTGCTCGGCATCGAAGACGTGGCCATGGTGTACCGCCGCGCGCAGAAAGACATGTCGGGCTACGAGCACGAGCTCGCGCACGCGCGTGAGAGCGGCGTGCGGCTCGTCGAGAACCGCGCGCTGACGAAGTTCCACCGCGACGCGGCCGGCAAGCTCACCGGCGCCACGCTCGCGCGCACCGAAGGCGGCAAGCCCGTGAGCGGCGGCGAAGAGCAGCTGACCTGCGAGCTGGTCGCGCTGGCCATCGGTCAGGCCACGGCCACCGACGTGGTGAAGGCGCTGCCCGGCGTGCAGCTCGACAAGAAGGGCCGCGTCGTCGTCGACCCGGCCACGCACCGCACCGGCAACGACAAGGTGTGGAGCGGCGGCGACTGCGTCAACGGCGGCAAGGAAGTCGTCAACGCGGTTCAGGAAGCAAAGATCGCAGTGCGCGACATCTGCGCGCGCCTCTCGGGGAGCAAGTGACTCATGGCTGATTTGTCCATCGACTTCTGCGGCATCAAGTCACCCAACCCGTTCTGGCTTGCGTCGGCGCCGCCGGCGAACAGCGGCCCACAGATCATGCGCGCCTTCGACGCAGGCTGGGGCGGCGCTGTGTGGAAGACGCTCGGCGACCCGGTCACCAACGTGACCTCGCGCTTCTGGGCGAACGACTACGGCAACACGCGCATGATGGGGCTCAACAACATCGAGCTCATCACCGACCGCCCGCTCGAGGTGAACCTCAAGGAGATGTACGAGGTCAAGAAGCGCTACCCGAAGCACACCATCATCGCGTCGCTGATGGTCGAGACGAAGGAGAACTGGAAGGAGATCATCAAGCGCGCTGAAGACACCGGCGCCGATGGTCTTGAGCTCAACTTCGGCTGCCCGCACGGCATGTGCGAGCGCGGCATGGGCAGCGCCGTCGGCCAGGAACCCAAGGTGCTCGAGGAGATCACCCGCTGGGCGATGGAGTACGCAAAGACGCCCGTCATCATCAAGCTGACGCCCAACACCGGCGACATCAACGAGCCCGGTGAAGCGGCGGCGCGCGGCGGCGCTCCGGCGGTCTCGCTCATCAACACCATCAAGTCGCTGCTGGGCGTCGACCTCGATCGCATGATCCCCAACCCGCGCGTCGGCACGCAGTCGACCAACGGCGGCTACTGCGGCCCGGCGGTCAAGCCCATCGCGCTCTACATGATGAGCCAGCTCGCCAAGAACCCGGCGACGAAGCACATGACCATCTCGGGCATCGGCGGCATCAGCAACTGGCGCGACGCGGCCGAGTTCATCGCGCTCGGCGCCACGTCGGTGCAGGTCTGCACGGCGGTGATGCACTACGGCTACCGCATCGTGGAAGACATGGCCGAGGGCCTGTCTGACTTCCTCGACAGCAAGGGCATGAAGTCGGTGATGGAGCTGCGCGGCCAGGCCGTCGGCGCGTACGCCGAATGGGGCGACCTCGACCTCAACTACAACCTCAAGGCGCGCATCAACCCGGACACGTGCATCGGCTGCAACCTCTGCCACACCGCCTGCATGGACGGCGCGCACCAGTGCATCTTGATTCCGGGCCGCACGCACGAAGAGCACGTGAAGGCCGGCCACACGCACATTCCCGCGAACATTCCTGCGGTGCCGGTGAAGGCCGCCGGCGCGGTGGGCCGTCACCTGCCCGTCATCGACGACGTCGAGTGCGTCGGCTGCAACCTGTGCCACCTCGTCTGCCCGGTGCCCGGCACCATCACCATGCAGGAAGTGCCCGGCACCATCGGCAAGTCAGAGACGTGGAACGATCGCGTGGCGCAGGGCCGCGACATCAACCCGGGCTCGATGGAGTCGACGCTCAAGAAGCGCGGGTTGCTCAAGTAGATCTGCTGCACGCGCTGCGCCCGAGTGGTGTTCTCGGGTGCATGCGCGCTCTCTTCGTCACCGCTGTCGTCCTCGCCGCGTCTGCCTCGTGGGCCGCGCCGCTCAAGTCGCTGACCGCGACATGGGGCAGCACCGGTCGCGCCCTCACCGTCACCGGAGAGGGCCTCAAGCGTTGTGAAGTGAGCGTGTACGTCGCCGACGCGACGCTGCAGGTCTCCGGGCGCGGCTTCCCTGGCAGCTCGGTGCTCGTCATTGACGGCGTCGAGGTGAGCCTCGCGGCGCTCGGCGCGCAGAAGGTCCCGCTCACGAAGCGTCTCGCCGTCCTCCCGTGGGCCGCGCTCAAGCTCGACCTCTACAAGGGTCGCGCGATTCTCCCGTCGAAGCCCGCGCTGAACCTGAAGGCCGAGCTCAAGGTGCCGGGCTTCGAGCCCTTCGCCACCGAGGTGCCGCCGTTGCCGGTGACAGCCGGGCTCGAGCGCGTCTTCGTCGAGCTGGCGACCACCGACAAGCGTTGGCCCGACGAGGTGGCCGCGCCGACGCCCGCCGCCGCGGCGTGGGCCTTCAACGACTTCTTCGCGATGGGCGACGCGCCGAAGCTGCGCGACGTTCGTCTCGTGGTGCTGGGCGAACGAAAGGACAACCCGCGCACCCGCAAGTGCACCGGCTACGCGGGCGCGAAGGACTTCGTCGCCGGCTCGTACGACGTCGAGCTGCGCATCGTCGACCGACTGACGAAGGACGAGCTGGCGAAGCGCACCTTCACCGGTCAGCCCGCGTGCCCGAAGACGGTGGTGGCGACGAACGGCGTGGCGAGCTGGGCCGAAGGGCCCACGCGCAAGCCGATGGAAGACTGGGTGAAGTCGCAGCTCAAGCCGCTCAGCAAGAAGCTGAAGCCCGCGCCGTGATGCGTGATGCTCGCGCCCATGCGAGCCGCCCTCTGCCTCAGCGTTGCCTTCTTCTCTGCGTGCGCGACCACCTCTGCGGCGCCGAAGCCTGACCCCAACGCGAAGCTCGAGGTCTCACGCGCGAGTGAGCGAGAGCCGAAGGCCGGCCCGTCGGAGGTCTTCGTCGGCGAGGTGACGGTGACGCCGCTCTTCACGCCCAACGAGTTCCGCAAGGCGGGCGCGGGCCTCGTCACCTTCGCGCCGGGCGCGCGCTCGGCGTGGCACCGGCACCCGAAGGGCCAGACGCTGGTCATCACGCGCGGCACCGGTTGGGTGCAGCAGCAGGGCGAAGCGAAGCTGGAGGTGAAGGAAGGCGACGTGGTGTGGACGCCGCCCGGCGTCGTGCACTGGCACGGCGCGACCGAGACCGAAGCGATGCAGCACGTCGCCACGCAGGAGCCCGTTGAAGGCGTCGCCGTCGAGTGGCTCCAGCAGGTGTCGCAAGACGAGTACCTGCGTTGATGGCTCGTCGCTTGCTCTGTCTTCGCTGCAGATGACGAACCGCGAACGACGAGCCACACGTGTGTGTCCGCGAGGCCGCGCGTGAGCCCGCTGCTGATGACGATGGTGGCGTTGGCGCAGGTCGCTGAGCCTCGCGTGCTCGGGCCGGCCGAGGTCGCCCACGTGAAGCTGACACCGACGATGCCGATGTTCGCCGTGGTGCGGTCCGACACGGACGCAGGCGTGTTCCTCGATGTGCTGCAGCCGTCGTCGCCGTACGCCACGCTCCAGCCCGACTCGTGGACTCGCGAGGCGACGCTGGTGACGCTGCGCAGCCCGGGAGCGGCGACCGTGCACGCGAGCCTCGAAGACGGTGGTGTCCGACTCACCGGCGCGGCGGTGCGGCGCATCGACATTCCCGGTCGCTTCGACGGCTTCTCGATGCAGTTCCCACGGCCCGAGGTCGTCGTCGCGTGGCGCTCCGTGGGCTTCAGCTGCCCGGAGACGTCGACGGACACCGCTTACCTGGTGCGTGGCGACACGCTCACGCCGCTCGTGGAGGTCAGCGCGACCGGCGAAGCGGGGTACCACGATGGCTCTTCGCTCTTCTGGGGCGGTGACGCGGGCACGCCGACGCACCTCGTCGGCTTTCCCCGGCTGGAGCTCGCGAAGGGCGTCGAGGCGAGCCGTCACGTGACGGTGATTCACGAAGTCGTCGAAGACGACCAATTCATCTGTTCCACGCGTCGCCGCTACCGGTTTGACGGCGCGAAGCTCGTGCTGCTCGACGTCACCCACGCCAGCGACGCGGGCTGCGCAGACGCGCGCTGAGCTTCCCCGCGACGATGCCGGGCACCGTCGGCAGCGGCGTCAACGAGAGCCGCAGCGCCTTCGCGGCGAGGCTGTCTGCCGACTCGACGGCGAGCCGCTCGACCAGGGCGATGCGCGCGCGCGCCGAAGCAGGTGGAGCGAGGGCCGTCAGCACCGACGCGGGCACGTGAGCGCCGAGGCGCTCCGTCGCCTGCCGCAGCGCCCACCACACCGGCCACGGCACATTCCACGCGAGCGCGCGCTCGACGACGTCGTCCCACGCGGCGAAGCCGGCGACCTTCTCGCGCAGGTCGAAGAACCACCGCAGCTTCTCGCCGGCGTGCGTCGCGGCGTGCAGCGCGAGGTAGGTGACCTCATCGGGGAGCGCGAGCACGGGCAGTCGCTGACCTTCCAGCTCGATTTCACGTCGACGAGAGAGCAGCGCCGCGACGTCGACGCGCAGCGCGAAGTTCTGCGTGAGCCCGTGGTGCAGCTCGATGGGCACGCCGGGCAGCAGCGGGCTGGTGAGCCGCACGTGAAAGCCGTGCCCGTGCTCGTGAACGTCGGCGCCGATGAGCTCCGCGCGCCGCCAACGCAGGAGCGCCGATGGAACGTCAGCCGGCGCGACCAGCACGTCGAGGTCTGATTGTGGACGCAGGGCAGGGTGCCGCCACGCGGCGCCAGCGCTCAAGCCCTTCAGCACCACGTGCGGCACGTCACCCAACGCCTGGCTCAGCCGCGTCGTCAGCTCGAGCAGGCGCGCGTGGCGCGTGTACAAGACGAGCTGCAGCGCGCGGGGCGCCCAGGGCCCGATGACGCCTTCACGCTGCGCGGTCGCGACGTCGTCCCAAGTGCCGGTCCAGAACTGCCCGGAGCGGATGAAGGCCTCGAAGCTCACCACGCCGCGCCCGCGACCACGTCGACGGCGCTCACGTCAGGCACGAACTCGAAGCGCCGCGCGCGCGTGGTCTGAACGATGGACGCAAGCGAATCCAGCACGCGGTTGACGCCTTCGGCTTCCCACACTGGAGGGAACGTCAGCCGGTACAGCTCGCGCGCGGCCTCCACGGGAGAGACGTCGTGCAGTCGATTCGTCGCGCCGTGACGAAGCAAGACGAGCCCGGCGAGCGGCGCCGAGCTGGCCGATGCGAACGCACCTTCTCCGTGCCACGGCGTGCCCCACGCGCGCCAACCCTCGCCGTCGCGCTTCAGCACCACGCGGTCGTCGCTCAAGATCTCCACGTCGGGAAACCGCTCGCGCCACAGCTTCGCTGACGTGCTCTTGCCGACGCCCGACTGGCCGCACAGCAGCAGCGCGCGCCCGTCGACCACCAGCCCCACGCAGTGCAGCTCGACAGCGCCTTGCTGCGCGAGGCGATGCGTGAAGAGCACCTGCTCCAGCGGCGAGTCGAGCGGGTGCAGCGGCGCTTCGACGCCCGGCCAGAAGAGCGTGCCCTTCGTGTAGCCAGCGTCGAGCAGCAGGCCCTTGTAGAGGCGCGGTGAAAAGACGTGGCTCTCGAAGTGGTACAGCCGTCGCGTCGCGTCGCCGTACAGCTTCCACACGCCGCCGGAATCAAAGAGCAGCGGCAGACCGTCAGCGGCCGGCACGGGCGCCTTCGACAGCGTCAGCGCGAGGTCAGCGTCAGGCGCGCTCGTGGCGAAGAGCTCGTGCTTGAGGCCCGGCACTGGCGGCACGTCATCGCCGCTCAACGCCAGCGTCACGCCCGCCACCGACCAGGCGCGCCTCATTTCGTCGCGGGCACGCCCAGCTGCACGAGCGCTTCGTCGCGCGGCTTCGCCAGACAACACGAGCCGTCACGCTTGTGGCCGCTCTTCTCTTTCAGCACGGCCCACGCGCGCAGGTGCGTGGCGCGACAGAAGCCCTCGATGACGCCTTCGATGGAGCCGGTCTCCATCTCGGCCGAGCCCGGGCAGTTCGCGCACAGAGAAGTGAGGTTGCACGAGCGGCACACCGAGTTTGACTGCCACTTCTTCTCGCGCAGGGCAGGGAACACCACGTTCCACCCTTCGTCGAAGCTGCCCTTCTTGAGATCGAACGACGCGCGTCGCGACAGCTGGCAGAGCTGCAGCTTGCCCGACGGCTCGACGGTGAAGGACGTCTGGCCCGCGCCGCAGTTGTAGACGCGCTCTCGCGGCTCGACGCGCTCGCGGGGCACGAAGCGCTCGCAGAACTGCTTGAACGACGCCATGCGCTCCGGGTCGGCGAGATCCAACGCCAGCAGCGCTTCGGGGTCGACCTGCAGCTCGCCGTTGCGGTTGGCGCCACAGTCGACGCGCGGGTTCAAGAAGCCGTCGTAGCGAAACGCCAGCCCGCGATCGGCCGCGTACGCGCGCATGGCGTCGAGCTCATGCATGTTCCACGTCAGGACCATCGTCTTGAGCTTGAGCGGCACGTCGCGCGCGAGCAGCAGCTCGATGCCGCGCATGCACTTCGCGTACGACCCGGGCACGTCGGTGACGCGCTCGTAGGTCTCGGGCGTCATGCCGTACAGCGACACCTCGACGCGCAGCGGTTTGTGCGCCGCGAGGAAGTCCGCGATGCGCTCGGTCACCATGGTGCCGTTGGTGAACACGATGACCAACAGGCCGCGCGCCTGCGCGTGCAGGTACACCTCTTCGAAATCGGGCCGCACCAGCACTTCGCCGCCGGTCAGCAGCAGCTCGAGGCAGCCGGCGTCGGCCACTTCGTCGACCAGCTTCAGCATGCGCTCGGTCGTCAGCTCGCGCGCCTTCTCTTCGGCGTCACCGACGGGCTTGTTCACGTAGCAGTGCACGCACTTCAGGTTGCAGCGGAACGTCGTCTCCAACGTGCCCTGCATCGGCGCGCGGCGGGCGCGCAGCTTCTGCTCCTTCACGAAGTCGGCGAGCGTGCGGCGTGGAATCGGCTCGCCCATCGCGGGTCAGCTCCCCATGTCCTTGCAGCCTGAGTCGATGCACGTCATCGACGCCGGGCCCGCAGCGGGAATGGTGCTCTTGCAGCTCGCCGCGGCCATCTCTTCACCGTGCAACGTCAGCTCTTCGAGACGGGGCGGCTTGTACGGCTTTCTTGTTGAGGGCGCCGGCGGTGGGTTCGTTGGGGTCTTCATACGGGGTCCAGGGGGAACGGCCGGTAGCGAGAGGTGAAGGAATCATGGCGGGGTCACCCAACAGATTCCACCCGTCGATGAGCGCCGCGCTCGCGGGCCCCGGCGTCAACGCACGCTTGGCCTCGAGGATGGCGTCACCGAGCGGCAACTGCTGTTGGTACACGTTTCGGTACACGGCCTCGCTGAGCTCGGCCTGGCGCGACGGCTGCGTGATGCCCGACGGCCCGAACGACGCGGTGACGCCGCCCTGTGGCATCAAGAGCAGCGACTCACCCAGCGAGGGCCCGAAGAGGTACTGGTACCACTGCGAGAAGCACGACCACTGGAAGCCCACGGTGTCAGACGGCGCGGGCTGCGCGGCCTGGCTGTCGGCGACGTTCCACAAGCCGCGCGAGGTCCACGCGTTGGGCGCGCCGTGGCCGATGTAGTGCAGCGTCGCCGCGTTGCCGGTGGAGAGCGTCTGCGAGAGCGACTGCTTGGCCGCCGCGACGCCTGCCGCAGAGTCGATGATGCGCGGCGTGGCGCCCATCGATTGGCTCATGGCGGTGGCGCGCGCGAGGAAGTCGTCGTCGTTGGGCCCGCGCGCGTCGATGAAGACGATGTGCTGCGGCTTGGTGCGCACGCGCATCGGGTAGTGGCCGAGCTTGTCGAGCAGCGTCAGCGCGTCGCCCTTCGACTGCACGGGCAAGCGGCCGATGGCGAGGTCAGGCAGGCCGTCGTCGTCGAGGTCGACGTAGCGGCTCTCCGAAGGCACGCGGCCCAGCTCGCCGTCCCACCCGTCGAGCGACGGGATGAACGCGCGGCCGTGCAGGCCCATGAAGTCGCGCGGGTCGACGGTGTCGTCGCCCACCAGCAAGACGTAGCGGAGGTTCGGCGACCGCGCGGCGGTGTCGGCGATGAGCGCCTTGATGGCCGCCGCGTCAAACGTGCCGGACGAGAACGCGTCGTACGCGCGCGCGGCGTCGATGACGACGGGGCGCAGGCCTTCCTGGCGCTTCAGCTCGGCGAGCTCGCGCGCTTCATCGAGGAACTCGCCGTGCGTGACGATGAGGTAATCGGCGCCGCGCACGTTGGGCAGCGTCGCGTCGTACGGCTCCATGCGATCGACGAAGGTCTCGAGCGGCGTCACCGGTGGCAGGCCGTCGACCTCGAGCCAGTCGAGGTACGCGAAGCCGATGGCACCGATGTCGGCCGGGCTGACGGCGGTCGAGGTGAGGGTGAGGGACAGCGCGTTGCTGGTCTCGCGGAGGTGCTGCACCGCGATGCTGCCTTCCAGCGTCGCGCTGGTCGCGCCATCGAAGTCGACGGTGCCGATGCTGACGCCGTTGATGCGCGCTTCGACCTGATGGTGGTGGCCGCTGCGACCGAGCAGCTTGATGCGCACGGCGGTCGTGCCCGCGACGCGCGAGATGTCCTGGAGATCGAAGAGGCCCTGCGCGGGCGCGGTGGGCCACGTCGCGTTGCTGCGCACGAGGCTCCAGAACCACGGCGACTCGGCCCACGGCGTGAGCGCGAAGTAGATGGCGTTGTGCTCGACGCGGCGGTGCACGGGCGGCGCTTCGCGGCGCGTGAAGGTGATGGTCGGCGCGGGCGCCTGCACGCCGTTGCTGGTCACCACGTAGACGGCGTCACCGGTGTACTGCGACGCGAAGGGCTCGACGCGGAAGCTGATGCTCTCGCCGCGCGCGTCCCACGTGAAGGGCACGGGCTGGCCGAGGTGGAAGAGCTCGGGTCTGCCGCCGCGCGGGAAGCCGTTCGCTTCGAGCTCGTTGAGCGTGACGTTGGCGCGGCCGGGCTTCGAGAAGAAGAGCTTGAGCGCGGTGGCGGCGCCGGTGGTCGGCTGGGTCTTGTAGAGGCGGAGCTCCGAGGCGTCGGCTTTGACGAGCTTCGTCGCGGTGAAGGCGGCGAGCGGCGGCGGCGTGGCGGTCAGCTCCGAGACGCGCGTGCGGGCGATGATGGTCGGCGCGCCCTTCGCCTGGACTTCTTCGATGAAGAGCCAGTCGTCGACGAGCCGGGTCGTCGGCACCAGGTAGCGCTGCGGCTCGAAGGTGTCGGGCGCGGTCGACGCGATGACGCCGTCGTGCAGCGCGTGGCGCTCGCGACCGTGCTCGTCGTTCGACGTGAAGACGCGGAAGCCGACGGTGCCGAGCTGCACGGCGGTCTCGAAGGTGACCTTGCGCTCGTCGGCCCAGATGCCGGAGATGCGCGCGGGCGTGAGCGCTTCGGTGGTGCCGCCAATCTGCGAGGTGAGACGGCAGATCGGCCCGAGCTTCTCGTCGGCGAGCCAGGGCGTGTCGAAGTCAGCCCAGCTGGTGTTGTTCAACGTGGCGTTGGATGTGCCGGTGGCGGGCAGCCCGCTGAGCGGCTGCATGCCTGTCGCGCGAGGCGTGTAGTCGATCTCGAAGCGCAGAGACGCCGTCGAGCCCGCGGCGAGCGAGGCGATGGTGCCTCTGACGTACTGCGTTCGCGACGAGCCGTTGCCCTGGGTGCCGTTGGTTGGAGAACCGCACGTGCCCACCACGCCGTTGATCAGGCACTGGATCGCCGTCGCCGCGCTCGTCACGGGGCTGTTGCCCGTGGGGAACGGGATGCCGCCGACATTCATGCGCACGTTGCTGAGCGCGCTGCCCGTGCCGTTGCGCACCGCGATGGTGACCACCAGGCGCGTCGTCTGGTTCTGCACGAACGGGTTGGGCCCGCTCACGACCGCCGCACCCAGCGCGATGCTCGGCACGCCCGGCGGGACCGCGTTCGCATTGCCAGCCACGGGCGAGTAGCCGTTCGGCAGGTACACGCGCAGCGGGGCGGTCGGGTTGCGCGGCGCCGTCGTCGTGCTGTTGCTCCACCCGGCGAAGTCAGCGAACGCCCAGTCGATGGCGTTCGTCGTGCCCGGGTCGAAGCTCAGCTGCCACAGCCCATAGTTGTTGATGAGGTGGTTCTGCGCGGTCGTCGTCTCGATGGTCGCGGTCTGCGTGACGCCGAGGTCGTTGCCGCTCAACGTCACGCCAGCGGTGGGTGACCCGTCGACGGGCGTGATGCTCGCGCTCGACGTACCGTCGCCGTCGAAGTTGTTGAGGTCGAACGTGCAGCCCCGGTTGACGTTCACGAACGCCGTCGCCGGCGGCGTCATCGCGCCCGCGGGCGTGCCGGCGTTGGTGTTGCCGCCGACGAGGAAGCCCGCGGGCGTGTCGGTGTCGGGCGCCGCGTACACGGTGTAGTGCGCCGCGGCGGCGCCGGTGCCGGCGCGCACGTCGAAGCCGTAGAAGTTGCCTTCGTTGCCGCCGCTGGTCGTGACGCGTAGCTCGTAGAGCCCGGGCGTCGCAGCGAACGCCGAGCCCGTGTTGAGCGCCACGAAGCTCGACGCCGCCATGCGCACCAGCCGGTTGTCGGTGATGGTGCCCGACGTCGAATCATTCCCCATGGCGACGGTCGCGAAGGGATTCGAGCCGACGCGTCGCAGCGTGTACGTGAACGTGGTGGCCGAGTTGCCCGTGAAGTCACGCGCGCCGCTCGCACCGGGGTCGAAGATGCGTACGTCGAGCGCGTTCCCCGTCACTTCGATGAAGAAGCTGTGCTGGTGCACCACGTCGCCGAGCGCGCTGTCCGCAGCGGTGCCGAAGATCTCCAACCAACCGGGAGGGTTGACCGAAGACGATGTGGTGGCGCCCACCGCGTCGAGGTTGGTCGGCACGCCGAAGGTCGCCGCCGACGCGCTCCACGCGACGACTGCCAGAATCGAAACGAGGCGCTTCATGGCGCCACCTCCGTCACAGCGCCGACCTGCTTCAATTGCCCGATGAAGACCGCGTAGTCGGCGGCGGCCTGCTCGCGCGTGGTGTCGAACTCCTGCACCACCGCGTCGATGATGACTTCGTCGTCGTGCGCGCCGTCGATGAGCTTCCAGATGAGCGCCGCCACGTCATTCGCCGCGAAGATGCTGGTGAGGTTCGCGGTGCGCCCCGCGAGCGGCACGAGGATGAACTCGCCCATGAAATCGCGGCCGACCACCTGACCCGACTTGTTGAACGTCATCGCAGCACCCGCCTCGCCAGGCGCGTCGCGCGCACGCGCACCCGCTCAAAGAGCCCGCGTCGGAAGAACGGCACGTCGTTCACGCGCGAGAGCACCGCCAGCACCGCACCGCGCGGCATCAACGGGTCTGCGCGGCCGGCTTCGGTGACGGTGCGCACCATCGCGCGACCCACCGCTTCGAGCCGATGCAGCTTCAGCGCGCCGTTCACGTCGATCAGCACCACGTCACCCACGCGCGGCGCACCAAGACGCACACTGCGCACCTCCACGATGTCGCCGTGGCGGAAATGGGGCCGCATACAATCGCCAGTGACTGTGAACCGTACCCCCGCGTATTCACTGATAAATTCGCGAACCAGCGGGTCGCGCGGGAGCTGCAACGACATTCCGCCGCATTGTAACTGGCGCGGCGACACGTTGCCAGATCAGCGGCGGTGAATTGATCAGCAGACGCGCCGGTGTGGGCGGGTGCACGACGTGACACACCGCGCCGGGCTTTTGCGCTAGTGGCCGCGCCATGCCGCGTCGCCAGGAAATCAAGAAGGTGCTGTTGATTGGCTCGGGTCCCATCATCATCGGGCAGGCCTGCGAGTTCGACTACTCCGGCACCCAGGCCATCAAGGCGCTCAAAGAAGAGGGCATCGAGGTCGTCCTCCTCAACTCGAACCCCGCGACCATCATGACGGACCCGGAGTTCGCGCACCGGACCTACATCGAGCCCATCACCGTCGAAGCGGCCGAGCGCATCATCCAGCTCGAGAAGCCTGACTCGCTGCTGCCCACCATGGGCGGACAGACGGCGCTCAACCTCGCCAAGGCGCTCGCCGAGCAGGGCATCCTCGAGAAGTACGGCGTGAAGCTCATCGGCGCGTCGCTCGAGGCCATCAACAAGGCCGAAGACCGCAAGCTCTTCAAAGAGGCGATGGAGAAGATCGGCCTCGAACTTCCCCGCGCCGGCATCGCGACCACGATGGAAGAGGCCCGCGCGCTGGTGAAGGAGTACGGCTACCCGAGCATCATCCGCCCCTCGTTCACGCTCGGCGGCACGGGCGGTGGCGTGGCGTTCAACGAAGAGCAGTTCGAGACCATCTGCGCGGCGGGCCTCGCGGCGAGCCCCGTCTCGCAGGTGCAGATCGACGAGTCCGTGCTCGGCTGGAAGGAATACGAGCTCGAGGTCGTCCGCGACAGCAAAGACAACTGCATCATCGTGTGCAGCATCGAGAACCTCGACCCCATGGGCGTGCACACCGGCGACAGCATCACCGTCGCGCCCGCGCAGACGCTCACCGACAAAGAGTACGAGCGCATGCGCGACGCGTCGCTCGCCATCATGCGGGAGATCGGCGTCGACACCGGCGGCTCGAACGTGCAGTTCGGCCTCAACCCGAAGGACGGCCGCATGGTCGTCATCGAGATGAACCCGCGCGTGTCGCGCAGCTCAGCGCTCGCGTCGAAGGCCACCGGCTACCCCATCGCCAAGATCGCCGCGAAGCTGGCCATCGGCTACTCGCTCGACGAGCTCAAGAACGACATCACGCGCGACACGCCGGCGTCGTTCGAGCCCACCATCGACTACGTGGTGGTGAAGATCCCCAAGTTCAACTTCGAGAAGTTCCCCAAGAGCCCGCGCACGCTGGGCACGATGATGCGCTCGGTCGGCGAGGTGATGGCCATCGGCCGCACGTTCCGTGAGTCGTACCTCAAGGCCTTCCGCTCGCTCGAGCAGGGTCGCTTGCCGATTCCTTCGAAGGAAGAGGCCGCGCAGCGCAGCGCCGCCGAGCGTGAGGAGCTCCTGCGCGTGCCGACGCCGGAGCGCCCGTGGGTGGTGTTCGAGGCGTTCCAGGCCGGCATGACCGTCGAGCAGGTGCAGGCGCTCACGTCGATGGACCCGTGGTTCCTGCGGCAGCTCCAGTCGCTGGTCACCGAGCTGAACGAGTTCGCGGCGAAAGGCTCGTTGGACAAGCTCAGCGACTTCGAGCTCAAGCACCTGAAGGCCCGCGGCTACAGCGACGCGCAGCTCGCGAAGGTCTTCGGGCTCACCGAAGCGCAGGTGCGTGAGGCGCGGTGGAAGCGGAACGTGCGGCCCGTCTACAAGCGCGTCGACACCTGCGCGGCGGAGTTCGAGGCGTTCACGCCGTACCTCTACTCGACGTACGAAGAAGAGGACGAAGCGCCGCCGACCAACAACAAGAAGATCGTCATCCTCGGCAGCGGACCCATTCGCATCGGGCAGG
The DNA here is from genome assembly GCA_964459885.1 of uncultured Archangium sp. Classification (GTDB taxonomy): domain Bacteria; phylum Myxococcota; class Myxococcia; order Myxococcales; family Myxococcaceae; genus Archangium_A. The sequence continues at coordinate 36,300 of CAYWON010000026.1, read as the reverse complement.
GCATCGAGTTCGACTACTGCTGCGTGCACGCGGCCTTCGCGCTGCGCGCGGCGGGCTTCGAGACCATCATGGTCAACTGCAACCCCGAGACGGTGTCGACCGACTACGACACGTCTGACCGGTTGTACTTCGAGCCGCTCACGATGGAAGACGTGCTCGAGATCATCCACCGCGAGAAGCCGCTGGGCGTCATCGTGCAGTTCGGTGGGCAGACGCCGCTGAAGCTGAGCAAGCCGCTCGAGGCCGCGGGCGTGCCCATTCTTGGCACCACGCCCGACGCGATTGATCAGGCCGAAGACCGCGAGCGCTTCGCGAAGCTGGTCGACGAGCTGCGCTTGCGCCAGCCCGAGAACGGCGTCGCGCGCTCGCCCGATGAGGCGTACCGCGTGGCCGACGCCATCGGTTACCCGGTGATGGTGCGCCCGTCGTACGTGCTCGGCGGCCGCGCGATGGAGGTCGTCTACGACCAGCCGGACCTCGAGCGGTACATGCGCGAAGCCGTGCAGGCCTCGCCAGACCACCCGGTGCTCATCGACCGGTTCCTGCAGTCGGCCACCGAAGTCGACCTGGACCTCGTGCGCGACGCGACGGGCGCCGTCATCGTGGGCGGCATCCTCGAGCATGTGGAAGAAGCGGGCGTGCACTCGGGTGACGCGGCGTGCGTGATGCCTCCGCACTCGCTGGCGCCGGACACCATCGAGCGCCTGAAGGACATCGCGGCGTCGCTCGCCGGCAAGCTGAACGTGGTCGGCTTGATGAACGTGCAGTTCGCCGTGCAGGGCAAGGCCATCTACGTGCTCGAGGTGAACCCGCGCGCGTCACGCACCGTGCCGTTCATCGCCAAGGCCACCGGCGTGCCCATCGCCAAGGTCGCGGCGCTCGCGATGGCGGGCGTCACGCTCAAGCAGCAGGGCATGACGACGGACCCCGAGGTGCGGCACTACGCGGTGAAGGAGAGCGTGTTTCCGTTCGCGCGCTTCCCCAACACCGACGTCATCCTCGGGCCTGAGATGAAGTCGACGGGCGAGGTCATGGGCCTCGACGCGTCGGTGCACGGCGCGTTCGCCAAGTCGCAGCTGGCGACGGGCTCGCGCCTGCCGCGCAGCGGTTCTGTCTTCGTGTCGGTGAAAGACGACGACAAGCCGGGCCTGGTCGACCTCGCGAAGCGGCTGCGCGCGCTGGGCTTCACGCTCGTCGCCACGGGCGGCACGCTGGCGTACCTGCAGAAGAAGGGCATCGACGCGGTGCGCGTGAACAAGGTGCGCGAGGGCAGCCCGCACATCGTCGACCGCATCGTCGCCAAGGACATCACCCTGGTCATCAACACCACCGCGGGGAAGAAGGAGATCTCAGACTCCTACGGCATCCGCCGCGAAGCGCTGACGCGCGGGCTGTCGTACTTCACGACGATGGAAGCCGCGCGCATGGGCGTGGGCGCGCTCGAGGCGCAGGCCGCGGGTGAGCGGCAGTACAAGCCGATTCAGGAGTGGCTGCGCCGCTGAGTTTCTCACCGTTTCGGCTGGTGACGGGGTTGTTGGTGGGAGTTGTCATACGCTACGTATGACGCATGAGCAGACGCATCAACGCCCGCATTGACGACGAACTCGCGCAGCAGCTCGCCGAGCTCTGCAGGCGCACCGGCCGCACGCTCACCGAGGTCATCGAGGAGGCGTTGCGAGACTGGAGTCGTGACCAGCAGGCGCGCTCGTCTGCTGCTGAGCTGTTCACGGCGAACGGCTTCATCGCGTCAGGCGTTGGGCCCTCCGACCTCGCGCGCGACGCGAAGCGGCATCTGACCGAGTCGCTCAAGAGCAAGTCGTGATCATCGCTGATACCGGCTTCTTCCTTGCGCTCGCGAACCGAGCCGATCGCGACCATGCGGCGGCCGTGAAGGCCCTCGGCAAGCTGCGCGAGGGGTTGATCACGACGTGGCCTGTCGTGACGGAGACCACGCACCTGCTGGCCGCCCGCCTTGGCAGCGCGTCGCTGCTCGCCTGGGTCGCGAGCGCCCGAGCTGGCGCCGTAGCGCTCTTTCAACTCACGCCGACCCACTGGCCGCGACTCGAGGCGTTGATGAAGCAGTACGCCGATCTCCCGATGGACCTGGCCGACGCTTCGCTGGTGTTGCTCGCAGAGGAACAGAACGACGGGCGCATCCTCTCGACCGACCGGCGCGACTTCAGGACGTACCGTTGGAAGAACCGCAGGCCGTTCAAGAACCTGCTCGACCTCGCTGGCTGACAACCCCCGGCGTACCTCCGCGGAGCGTCAGCGCCTGAATTGGCGCCGAAGGCCCGCGTCGGTCGCGTAGGCTTTCCGAACATGCACGCCCTCGCCCTGCTGGCCGCGCTGACTGTCTCTGCACCCACTGATGGAAGCGCCGCGTTCGAGCGCCTCAAGAAGCTCGAAGGCTCCTGGAAGACCGACGCCAAGGACGGCCCCGTGCAGTACGTGTTGCTGCGCATCGTCGGCAACGGCGCGGTGCTGGAGACCACCACCGGGCCCGACCGCACGACCGTGACGTCCGCCACCGTCTACTCGCTCGAAGGCACAGACCTCGTTGCGACCAACCATGGCCTCGGCGGTGCGTCGCGCTTCAAGGTGAAGGACGCGGATCAGGCGGCGGTGCGCTTCGACGGGCTGTCGAAGGACGCGCGCGTGCTGGCCATCGCGCTCGTCACCAAGGACAACAAGCTCACCATCGAGCAGACGGTGCGCGAGGGCGGCAAAGAAGCGAAGAAGTCGCTCACGCTGCTGCGCGAATACGTCGACACGCTGAAATGACGGCGTCGATGTCCTGACGGCGCGCGCCGCGACCCTCAGCCCGGCTTCACGAGCCCACGAAGGATGTCGAGCCGGTTCCTCGGCGCGTTCGGCGCAAGGAAGTCGGGGATGGTTCTCTGAGTTCGCTTCGGCCTGCGGAGGAACTCCACTGGCCACTCTGTCAGCCGCGGCTCCTTCATGTGCACGTAGCGGCCAGCCGCAGGCTCGTCGAGGTACTCGTCTTGTCTGATGAGCGCGAGCGGCGCTTCGCTCCCCTTCGTTGCCTGTGCGCAGCGGAGCGCCTCTGCGTACGTGGCGAACGAATAGAAGTAGTCGCCGCCGCCGTCCTCGGGGCGACACCAGACGCGA
>CAYWON010000026.1:0-33158 GCA_964459885.1 uncultured Archangium sp. | reverse complement strand
CACTTCGTCCCAGACGAAGCCGCCGCCCGCGAACGTCGAGGCGGGGTAGCTCCCGACTTTCTCGGGGTCAGCTGCGTCGGGGTACGACTGATCCGCCATGAGTCCCAGAGTAGCAGTTGGTGCTGTCCGAGGCCGGCGCGCTGCTTCGGCGAGGGTAGGAAGCGAAGAAGTCGCTCACCCTGCTGCGCGAACACGTCGACACGCTGAAATGACGGCGTCGATGTCGTGACGGCTCACGTCGAGGTGCGTGACGAAGCGCACCTTCGTGGTGCCTGACGCCAACACGCCCAGCTTCGCGAGCTCTGGCACCAGCCGCGAGGCGAGCGGCTCCGCGATGTCGACCCACACGATGTTCGTTTGCGGCGGCTCGACCCTCAGCCCGTCGAGGTCGCTCAGCCCCTTCGCCAGTGCCGCGGCGTTCTCGTGGTCTTCGGCAAGGCGCTCGACGTGGTGGTCCAGCGCGTGAAGCGCAGCGGCCGCGAGCACGCCCGCCTGTCGCATGCCGCCGCCGAGCATCTTCCGCCAGCGTCGCGCTTCCTTCACGAACGCGCGCGAGCCCAACAGCACCGAGCCGACCGGCGCGCCGAGGCCCTTCGAGAAACAAAGAGACGCCGAGTCGAACCCGCGCAGCACGTCGCGCAGTGGCATCTTCAGCTTCACCGCCGCGTTGAACACGCGCGCGCCGTCGAGGTGGGTGGCGAGGCCGCGCTGGTGTGCCAGCGCCGTCGCGTCGGCGAAGTACGACAGCGGCACCACGCGGCCGCCGAAGGTGTTCTCGAGCGCCAGCAGCTTCGTGCGCGCGTAGTGGTCGTCCGCCGGCTTGATGGCGCTGACGATGCGGGCCAGCGAGATGGAGCCGTCGGCTTCGTTCTCCAACGGCTGTGGCTGAATCGAGCCCAGCACTGCCGCGCCGCCGCCTTCGTGCACGTAGGTGTGCGCGCCGAGGCCCACCAGGTACTCGTCACCGCGCTGGCAGTGCGTCAGCAGCGCCGCGAGGTTGCACTGCGTGCCCGACGGAAAGAACAGCCCGGCCTCGTACCCGGCGCGCTCGGCCAGCGTGGCTTGCAGCCGATTGACCGTGGTGTCGTCGCCGTAGACGTCGTCGCCGACCTCGGCGCGGGCCATCGCCTCGCGCATTGCGGCCGTCGGGCGCGTCACCGTGTCACTGCGGAGGTCGATGGGGTGCATGAGCACTCCCTACACTGACCTACTGAACGTCTGTCGCACTGCTTCTCTTTGCGGGCCCGCTCACCCCTGCGAGCGCCACGCACCCGGTGACACGTCGTCGGCCCAGCGGCGGAACGCGCGGTCGAACGCGCGCAGCTCCGAGTAGCCCAGCAGGTACGCCACCTGGCTCAGGTCGAGGCGCGCGTCTTTGAGGTACTGGCGCGCGAGGTCGAAGCGCACGAGGTCCAGCACCTCCTGGAACGAGGTCTTCAGGTCTGACAGCCGGCGCTGCAGCGTGCGGCCGCTCATGTTGAGCCGCGTAGCCAGCCGCTCGATGTTGGGCTCGCCCTGCTTGAGCGCGTCGCGAATGGCGTGGCGCAGCTTGTCGACGAGGTCGTCGCTCTTCGGTCGCGACGCGAGCGCCGTCAGCGCGTGCTCTTCGAGGAACGCGTAGAGCGCGGCGTCACCGCCCACGACCTCCCGGTCGAGGCTCTCGGTCGGCACGGCGAAGCCGTTGCTCGCTTCATCGAACGTGATGTTCGGCGTGTGCAGCGCCTCGGCGAGGCGCTCGAACTCGAGGTTCGACGGTCGCGGGTGCGTGAACCACGCGCGCGTCGGCTTCACGCCGCCGGCCATCACCACGTACGTCTTCACGATGACGGCCGTCGTGTATTCCTGCAGGTGCCGGCCGAGGGCGCCCGGGCGCTGCGGGGTCGAGTGCTCGAAGCGCGCTTCGTCGCCGAACTCTCCGAAGTGGAAGGTCTGCCCCGGCGAAAGAATCGCCGAGAAGCGCTTCATGTTCTCGAACGAGTTCCGCATCGTGGGGCCGACGCGCGTGAGGAACTCCGCGACGCCGTAGGCGCCTTTGGGGATCCACGCCGAGAGCGAGAGGCCCAGATGCGCGTCGTTCAGCGTCGCCGCGAGCTCGTCGGCCAGGGCCGGCAACGTCGACACCGGCACGGTGATGTTCACCTTGCCGGGCGTCTGCGTCAGCGCGTCTTTGGGCAGGTTGTACTTCGCGACGAGCGGCGCAACGTCGACGCCGCGGCTCTTCGCGTGGGCCAGCAACAGCGCCGGCATTCGGGACTCGAACTCGAAGTCACTGCGGGACATTGCGGCCGGTGACTGTAGCGGAACGAAGCGTGTATGAGCGCAAGCCGCTGTGCGTTCCTTCACTACCGCTGGCGCCCCCGGGCGCTGCAAACGCTGCCTCATCGGGGAGGCCTTCTGCATCTGCGGCGACGTGCCGACGGTCGCCACGCGCACCGAGGTCGTCGTCGTGCGCCACGAGCGGGAAGGGTGGAAATCGACGGGCACCGCGCGCATCGCCGAGCTCGCGATGCCGAACCTCAAGATGCTCGAGTACCAGGAAGACTCGGAGCCCGCGCGCAGCCTGCTCGCGCCGTTGGTCGACGGCGCGCACCTGCTGTTTCCTTCAGATGCGCCAGCGCCATGGGCCGACGTGAAGCGCCTCATCGTCATCGACGGCACCTGGCGCCAGACGCGCAAGATGTACGGGAAGCTCGAAGCGCTGCACCCGGTGCCGAAGCTGGGCCTGCCTGCCCAGACCAGCAAGGTGCTGCGGCTGCGCGAGTCGACCTTCGAGGAAGGCCGCTCGACGCTGGAGGCCATCGCCGAGGCCATCGCGCTGCTGGAAGGCGATGAGGCCGCGAAGCCGCTGTTCGAGCTGCACAACCTCTACGTGGAGCGCGTGTTCCGGGCCCGTGGCGTGTGGGAGCAGAAGAAGCACGGCCCTTGACTGGTAGTTGTTGGTTCTGGAAGTATTTTCCGAGAAAGGGAAATAACCATGAACCCCACTCCGAAGGGCTGGCCGCGGCTGTCGAGCGCGCTGGTGTACGACGACGCCGCGAAGGCGATCGACTGGCTGGTGAACGCGTTCGGCTTCGAGGTGCGCCTCAAGGTCGAGGGTGAAGGCGGCGTCATCGAGCACAGCGAGCTGACGTACGGCGAGTCGCTGTTGATGGTGGGCGACGCGCGGCGCCACGCCGACAAGCAGCGCAACATGAAGAGCCCGCGGTCGCTCGGCGGCGCCAACACGCAGTCGCTGATGCTCTTCGTCGACGACGTCGACGCGCACTGCGACCGCGCGCGCAAGGCCGGCGCCCGCATCACCATGGAGCCCACGGTGAGCGACTACGGCGAGGACTACTGGGCCGACCAGACGTACGAGTGCGTCGACCTCGAGGGCCACTACTGGTGGTTCTGCAAGCGGTTGCGCGGGTGAGCCTCGACGACCTGTTCAGCGCGCTGGCCGACGAGCACCGGCGCGGCGTCGTGTCGTTGCTTCGCGAAGGCCCGCGGCGTGCGGGTGAGTTGGCCGACGCGCTCGACCTCCCGGCGCCGGCCATGAGCAAGCACCTGAAGGTGCTCCGTGAGAGCGGCCTCATCGAGCCGTCGTTCGACGACAGCGACGCGCGCGCCAAGGTGTACCGCTTGAAGCCCGAGCGCTTTGGCGAGCTGCGCGACTGGCTCGATGACGTCGAGCGCTTCTGGTCTGCGCAGCTGGGCGCGTTCGCGAAGTACGCCGAGAAGAAGAGGAAGAGATGAGCGCCGGCGACGTGGTGAAGGTGCAGACCTTCGTGCGTGTGCCGGTGCAGGTGGCGTTCGAGGTCTTCACGCTGGAGCTCGACGCGTGGTGGCGCACCGGGCCTGCGTACCGCGTGGGCGGCCGACACCAGGGGGCGATGCACCTCGAGCCGAGGCTCGGCGGCCGCGTGTTTCAGGAATACGGCGAGCGCGGGTCGAGCGTGCATGAGATTGGCGCCATCACGGCGTGGGAACCGCCGTCGCGCTTCGCGTTCTCGTGGCGTGGCATCAACTTCCAGCACGGCGACACGTCGACACTGGTGGAGGTGCGCTTCGAGGCGAGCGGCGAGGGCACGCGCGTGTTCGTCGAGCACAGCGGCTTCGCGGCGCTGCGCGCGGATCACCCCGTCCGCCACGGGAAAGACGTCGCCGCGTTCATCGGTGAGCTGGGGCGCTGGTGGGGCGCGCTGTGCACGAGCCTGCGGGAACACGCCGAGGAACGTTGAACGCCGCGTGGGACGGTCGGCGGTGGGCGGTGTCTTCGCTTTTGAAGGCACTTTCGCCCCCAGCCAGCCGGAGCCCACATGAGCCAGAACCTCGCGGAACAACGAGACACCTTGCAGCCCCGCATCGACGCCGCGCTGACCCAGCTCGGTCAATTCGCGGGTGACGGCTCGGCGTTCAAGCTGGTGTTGGAGCCGAGCGACGAGGCGCTCGACGCGGCCGTCGGCGCTGAGCACGACTGGGCACGTGGGCAGCTCTACACCACCGTCGCGGAGTACCTGGAGCAGCTCAACTTCAACCTCGGGAAGATGTCGAAGGCCGTCGGTCGCGCCATCGACGGCGCTGCGCCGTGGCGTGAGGTGCGCTTCCGGCTCGACGGCTTCGACGGCGGCCTCGTCACCGGCCAGACCATCTTCAACGACGGGCGCCTCGACCTCGTGTTCCGCGTCGATTCGCTCAAGACCAACCAGGCGGGCTGGAGCGACATCGGCCTCGACATGCACGACGCGCTCGCGCGCTGCGGAAAGGCGCCGAGCGAAGAAGAAGTGAGCGCCGCGGTCGAGACGCCGAAGGAGGCGGTCGGCCCCGCGCCCGAAGCGTCGGCCGATCGCCACGCCGCCATCGACGCGCACCTCAAGGCGCTCGGTGACTTCGTGGGTGACGGCGTGGCGTGGACCTACGCGTGGGCTGCCGACCCGGCCGAGCTGGACGCCGCCGTGACGCGCGAGCGCAGTGAGCTTGCGGGCACGCTCTACGACACGCTCGATGAGGTGCTGGGCCACCTCGTCACGAACGTGAAGCGCGACGTGACGGCCGACGACTTGCTCGCGGTGTCGCCCGCGCGCCGGTTGGTGTTCGAGTTCGTCGACTACGACGACTGCCCGCGCCAGTACCTCGGCTCGTACCAGGCGGTGTGCAAGGGCGACGCGTTGCACTTCGTCGGCCCGGCGGTCGATTGGAACACCTGGGGCCCCAATCGCCGCATCGGCTCGGACGTGCCCAAGGCGCTGCAGGCAAAGCGCGGCGAGAGCGGCCCCACCGAGAAAGAACGGCAGCTCGCTGAGGCACTCGGCGCCATCGCTGCGACGTCGTCGAAGCAGAGCGGTGGCGGAGACGCGACCGGGAAGACGTGCCGCATGTGCGGTGGCACCGGCCGCGGCACCTGCAACGCCTGTCACGGCAAGGGGTGTACGCGCTGCGACGGCAGCGGCTACAGCAAGTCGAAGTGCATGAGCTGCAAGGGCGCGGGTGCGAAGTGAAGCGAGCGGTCGTGTTGTTGTTGCTGGTCGGCTGTTCTCGCGGTCAGCCGGCGTTGACCGAGGAAGACAAGGCCGGCGAGGTGTTCACCGAAGGCGCGAAGGTGAAGGCGCCGCTCGGCAAGCGCAAGAAGCAGCCGGCCACCGTCCTCGAGGTCTACGGCAAGGTCGCGAAGCTGAAGTTCTCGAGCCACGACATCGGCTGGGCGCTGCTGAAGGACCTCGAGCCCCAGGGCGCCGTGTCGCTCTACCCCGAAGGCGATTCGTGTGACGCGAAGGTGGGTGACCGCGTGCGCGCGCGCTGGAGCACCGCGCTCACGTTGACCGGCGGTGAGGTCGACGAAGTGCACGGCAAGCTGGCGCACATCAAGTTTGACGACGGTGATGTCGATTGGTCGTGGTGCAGCGAGCTCAAGCCACCCCTGGAGGCCAGCGATGACGACGAAGCGGGTGGTGGTGACGACGGCGCGTCAGCGGAGGTCACGCACTGCAAGCGTGGCTGCAATTCGAGCTGTCGTGGCACGAAGAACAAGTCGAAGTGCGTCGGCCAGTGCCGGCGCGCGTGCGAACACTGACTTCACGGGCTCCCTCGTCTACACAGCTGCCCCATGACGGACTCTCTCGCGGGCATCGTCATCGCCGAGACGTGGGAGCTCGAGTCGCTGCTCGGGCGTGGCGGTATGGGCGAGGTGTGGCTGGCGCGGCACCTGCGCGTCGACGGCAAGCAGGCGGCCATCAAGGTGATGCGCACGCCGGGCGCGCTCAACCCCGAGCTGCTGCTGCGCTTTCGTCGTGAAGCGGAGATCGCCGCGCGGCTCGAGCACCCCAACATCGTGCAGCTCTTCGATTTCGCCACGCTGCCGTCGGGCGAGCCGTACCTGGTGATGGAGTACCTGCGCGGCGAGTCGCTCAAGATGCGCGTCGCGCGCGGGCCCATTCCGTGGGACGCGCTCAGCCCGCTGGTGGTGCAGCTGTGTTCAGCGCTGCACGTCGCGCATCAACGCGGCGTCGTGCACCGCGACCTGAAGCCCGAGAACATCTTCCTGGTGCCCACGCCGACGGGTGACCAGGTGAAGGTGCTCGATTTCGGCATCTCGAAGGTGATGGGCAGCGACACGATGCAGACCAGCAACTCGGTCCTCATCGGCACGCCCATGTACATGTCGCCCGAGCAGGCGATGAGCAACAACGACGAGCTCGACCAACGCAGCGACGTCTTTTCGCTCGCGAGCGTCTTGTACGAAGCGCTGTCGGGGAAGCCCGCGTTCGCCGCTTCGGGCGTCGCGCAGGTGGTGCACCGCGTCGCCTTCGTTGACCCCGAGCCGCTCACCAACGTGCCGGACGCTGTGTGGGCCGCGCTGCAGCGCGCGCTGGCGAAGTTCCCCGCGCAGCGCACGCCCGACATCGCGACGTTCGTGTTCGAGCTGACGGGCACGCCGCTCGTCGGCGCCTCGCCCACGCCTGCGCCCGTCGCGCAGCCGTCGAGCAACCCGACGCGGGCGTCGCGGCCGGGCTCGTTGTCGCAGACCGTCGCTTCACCGCGGCTGGCTGCCATCGACCCCGAGCCGACGAGCCCGAAGCTGCGTGCCCCGCCGCGGAGTGCAGGCGGCGTGGTGCTGGGTGGCGTCGCCGTGCTGAGTCTGGTTGGCGTCGCGGCCTGGTGGACGACGCGCCCCGCGCCAGAGACCGCGCCGCCCTTCGCGCTCGTGGCGCCGGTGGATGCGGGGCTGCGTGACGAGGTGCCTGACGCTGGCGTTGAAGCGCCCGATGCCGGTGAAGCCGCCGTGGACGCCGGCGCGGAGCCGCCGACGCCAGACCCCGAGCCGGAGCCGTCGACGCACCCGGTGGCGCGCGAGGCGCCGGTGACCGACGCCCAACGGGAGGTGCTGACGCGCGTGGAAGCCGCGTTCAATGACGAGCGCTACGGCGAGGTGCTGGGGCTGACGATGAAGCCCGTGGTGACCGCGTTGCCCGCGGCGGTGCGCTGGCGGCTGATGGCGGCGTGCGCCGTCGGCAACGTGAGCCTCGTCAATTCCCTGCGGCCGCGGCTGGCGGCGCGCGACGTGGCGGCCGCGAGGACGTTCTGCCGCGCGCACGAAATCGACCTGCGCTGAGTGGGACGGTTCTGGTTGGGCGGTGTCGTGACTTCATGACGGAGAACCCGATGATGAGACGGCTGGTGTGGCTGACGTGTTGTCTGGTGATGGCCTGCGCGCACGGCGGCGGGGCGACGCGCGGGAAGGTCGAGGGCAAGCAGGTGTTCGTGTCGACGACTGGCGTGCACGTCGAGGTAGTGCTCCTGGAGAACAACCGGTGCGTGGTGCGCACGCGTGGCGTCACGGTCGAGAAGTTCAGCGGCCACGCGTTCGGCTGCGAGGTGCAGGTCGACGACCAGAAGCTGAACTACGTCATCCAGCGCGATGGCGGAGGCTGGCGCGTCATCACCAAGCGTAAACCCGGCTTCGAGGCGTGGATCCCCGGCGAGCGCGACGCGTTGAAGCTGACGCTCGATGAGGCGGCTGGCGCGGCGCTCGACGCCGACGCGCTGCTGGCGCTGCACGAGAAGGAGACCGCCGACGGCACGTTGGCGAAGATCGCCGCGTTCGACCGCGCGACGAAGCTGACCAACAACGACAAGGACCTCACCGCCTGGGCGCAGACCGCGAGCAAGGCGTGCGGCGCGACGTACACGGGCAAGGTCGCCCTCGACGGGGTGAGCGATGAGCAGGTGGGTCGGTGGGCCTACGGCGAGATCTGCGCGAGCGCGTTCGAAGCGATGCGAGACCTGTGCGTCGCGGGGCCCGCGCGCGAGTTCTTCTCGACTGGCGTGAAGCGCGTGGAGTGCTCCGTCGGTGACGAGTCGAAGCCCGACGTGTTGGCGCTCGACGGCACGACGGTGCGGGTGACGCTGAACGACATGTCGAACCTGCGGCAACGCGCGCGCACGTTCTTCGGCAACCTCGGTGCGTCCGACGTCTCGAAGGCGCGCACGGTGCCGTGGGGCGATGGCAGCTCGCTGGCTGACCGCCTCACCGCCGACGCGATGAGCGTGTGCGCCGATGACAAGGGCCACGTGGTGACGCTCGAACCAGACCGCGTGCGCGACGGCGACGACACGTTCCGCGAGGCGCTCTACATGGGCTCGGCGAAGGAGCTGTACCGGGTGCAGGGCAGCCGCGCGATCCCGTGGTTCTTCCTCGAGCCGCGCTACGTGAAGAAGGGCGAGACGGGCGGCGCGCGCTTCCACTCGTCGGTGTCGTTCAAGCGCGACGAGAACGTCTGCGTGGTGTCGTGCGGCGACCGCGAGGTGAAGGTGCCGATGCTGTCTGCGGCCGACGGCGCGAAGCTGGTGCTGGGCGCGAAGTTCGTCGATTCGCCCTTCACGCGTGTGCCCTACACGCTGCTGCGCGATCGCCGCGGCACCTACTACTACGTCGACACCAGCTCGCTTCCCAACCGCGAGAAGGACTTCCACGTGTGGGTCGGCCAGCGCGGCAAGCTCAAGCGGTTGCCGCTGACCAACGTGGTGAGCGACAGCGCCGGTGACCTGTTCACCACCAGGGCCGGCGAGCTGCGCTTGAGCCTCGACAAGGAGAAAGGCTCGTTCTGGCACGAGAAGAACGCCAACCTGCCGCTGCGCCCGGTGCCCGTCGAAGAGAACTACGACGTCATCTTCAACGAGCTCGGCGTCTACACCGAGCGGCTGGGCAACCCCTGCGACGACTTCTGACGTCGACGCTGCGCGCCGGGTAGGCTTCCGGTGCGTGGCTTGCCTCACCGACAACCAACTCGGCGCGCTGATGGAAGGTGGCCTGGCCGAGAGCGCGCCAGAGTGGGCGCACCTCGCTGGGTGTTCCAGCTGTGCGCAGCTGGTCTCGTCGCTGGCGGAGCACACGTCGATGCCGACGCCCCGGGTCGCGCCGCAGCCGCTGTCGCTGGTGGGCCGACGCTGGGCCGAGCGCTTTGACGTGGTGCGTGCGCTGGGCAGCGGCAAGCGCGGCGCCACGTTCGAGGCCATCGACGCCCACGACGGCGCGCACGTCGCGCTGCAGCTGCTGTGGCTGCGCGGTGATGGCGCGTGGCGCGACGAAGCCGAGGCCTACCTCACGTGGCGGCACGCGTCGGCCTGCGGGGTGCGCGCGTTCGGCGTCAGCGAGCGCCAGCCGTGGGTCGCGCTGGAGCTGGTGCCCAACGCCACGTCGCTGCGCCGTCGGACGTTGCCGTGGAGCGACGCCGCGCCGTACTTCCGCGACGTCGCTGATGCGCTGGCCGCAGCGCACGCGGTCGGTCTCACGCACGGCGCGGTGTCGCTGGGCAGCGTCTTGTTGCGTGGCGATGGTCGCGCGGTGTTGTCCGATTTCGCGTTGGCCTACGCACCGGCACCGTCGCCTTTGCAGCTCGTCGTCTCGGCCCCGGTCGAAGCGCTGGGCGCCGTCGGCGATCAACGCGCGTTCTGTCGCGTCGCCTGGCAGTGCCTCGCTGGCTCGATGAAAGCGGCGCTGCCTCCCAGCACACCGCCGCATGTCGCGCAGGCGCTCGCGTTGGGCCTCGAGTCGGGCTTCGAGTCCATCGGCGCGCTCAAGGAGGCGCTGTCGTGACAGCCGCTGAAGCGTTGGCCGAAGCGAAGGACCGCTGGCCCGGCGTCACCGTCGACGACGCGGCGTTCCTGTTGTCGCTCGAGAAGCAACAGCCCGTGTCGCCGCACGCGCCCGACCTCTACCTGGCGATGGCGTGCATCACCGGCAACGAAGTGGCGTTGCGCTTCTTCGACGAGCTGCTGGGCCACGAGTGCGAGCTGGTCGGGCGTCGTGCCCGCGACGTCGACGTCACCGAGCTGCAATCGGCGCTGCGTACGAAGCTGCTCGTCGAGCCCGCGTCGCTGCGCGACTACACGGGGCAGGGCTCGCTCAAGGGTTGGCTCGCCGCCGTCGTGGTGCGCGCGAGCCTCAACGCGCGTCGCGGTCGCATGCGTGAGGAATCACGCGCCGAAGCGGCCAGCGGCCCCGACGCCGACGACACGCCGCTGGTGCACCCCGAGCTGGAGCTGCTCCGCGCGCGCCACAAGCAGGACTTCAACGACGCCTTCAAGGCCGCGCTGGCCACGTTGGACACGCGCGACCGCGCGCTCCTGCGGCTCAACGCCGTCGACGGGCTGGGGTTGGACCGCATCGCGCGGCTCCGCAACGTCGGGCGCTCGACCGCGGCGCGGTGGCTCGCGGCGATTCGTGAGCAGCTGCTCGTCGAGACACGAAGAGGCCTTCAGGAACGATTGGGCGCGGGCGACGAGACGGTGAACAGCCTGCTGGTGCTGCTGCGCTCACAGCTCGACGTCAGCTTGCGCACGTGGCTCGATCGCGAGCGCTGATGACGCAGGTAGAAATCCACCGCCCGTCAGAAATCTGAGCCATCCGCGGGGTTGTCTCGCTGCGGTCCGTGCGCGGGCACGACTGGCACGCCGAGTGCTTTGCGGCAGGGCCATGCGATGGACGCTGCTGGTGGTGCTTGGGATGTCGGTCGGCCTTGGCTGTCGGCCCGAGCGTCTGTCGGTGGCGACGGCCGCGTTGAGCGTGTCCACCCAGGAGCTCGACTTCGGCACGCTGCGCGCTGACGGGCGGCCGCGTGAGGCCTTCTTCGAGGTGCGCAACGAGGGCGTCGCGCCGCTCGAGCTGACGTGGAGTGACGCCGCGCCGTTCGAGCTCGACGCGCTCCGCGCATTGCCTCCCGGGGCTCATTCCGTGCGGGTGCTGTTGACGCCGGTGACGGCGGGCACGTTGATGGCCGACGTCGAGGTGGTGGCCGACAACGGTGACGCTGCCACGGTGCGCCTGCGGGCGGTGGTGGTGCCGCCGGTGGTCTGCGAGCCCTCGAGCCCGTGCGTGACAGCGCGTTTCGACGACGCGCTCGAGCGATGTGTCGAGACGCCGGTCGCTGACGGAACCGACTGCGCCTCCGACGACCTCTGTCTGGTGGACACGCGCTGCGAGGCCGGCCAGTGCGTGGGGCGCGCGCTCGACTGTGACGACGGCAACGCGTGCACCGACGACGTATGCAACGCCGAGCGTGGGTGTGAGTCGGTGCCGGCCGCGCCGTGCCCCGGCGATGGCGCGTGCATGGAAGGCGTCTGCGACCCCGCGGCAGGTTGCGGTCTCGCGCCACGCGCCGACGGTGAGAGCTGCGGCGAGCGCTACTCGTGCACCGAAGTGCAGGTGTGCCTGGCCGGCGCGTGCGTCGTGCGGACGCCGCCCGATGGCTACTTCTGTGCCGAAGCGACGCCGTGTCAGGCCGCCGGGCGCTGTGAAGCACAGGTGTGTGTGCGGGGGCCGGCGCATGCGTTGACGGCGTCGACGTTCGCGTTGTCGGCCGACTACGCCGAGCTGGTCTTGGAGCCTTCGGGCGACGTCTCGGTCTCAGGCGCGACGTCGGCTGCGCCGCTGTTGCGTGTCACGGGTGCGGCGGTGCCACAGCAGCGCGCTGCGGGGCAGTCGTGCTTGTTGTTCGCCGGGCAGCACGTGTGCGTCGATGACGCGCACGTGGTGGCGAGCGACCTGAACACCGGCGCGACGACGTGGACGTTCTCGCCCACCGGAGGCTCGGTCGCCACGAGGCCGCTGCAGCTCGTGGCGGTGACGGCGGGCCTCCTCGCCGTCGTCGCCGTGCGCCCGGTCGACGTCCTGCGCACGTGCGCCGACATGGAGATCGTTCTCATTGACGAGCTGGGCAGGGTACAGCGGGAGTGGCAGAGCCCCTCTCTTCTTGGTGGCTTCTGTGAGGCGTCTGAGCCCACCGCGGTGGCCGATCGCCGGGGCAATCTCTACGTCTCTGTCCGAGCGCGAGGGGACGCGATGAAAGCCGAGAGGAGAGAGCAGCCCCCTGGGGACTACGTGCGGAGCTGGACCACCGAGGGCGTGCTGCGCTGGTCTCGGCACTACACTTCATGCGACGCCCTGAGCGTGGCGGGTGACAGGCTGTTCTGTGGCGCGAACTCCGTCTTGAACGCGGCCACCGGCGTGCCCCTCGCGCGGGCACCGGGGTCGGGCGGGCAGCTCGTCGCGACATCGAGCCGTGTGGTGGTGGGGCCGTCGCTGAGCGCAGGCAACACGCTGACCGGCTTCGACCGTGCGCTGACGCCGAAGTGGACAGCGCAGCTCGACACGGGGTGCTTCACGCCGGTGACGCGCGAGCTCCGTCTCGCGAGTTGGACGACGACCGCCGGGCCGAAGGAGGTCGCGCTCGTGTGGCGAACGGCGGTGTGCGACCTCCCGGCGGGCGACCAGCTCGTGGCGTTCGACACCGAGACCGGCGCTGAGGTGTTCACCTGCGCCGTCGACACCCAACTGCCGTTGCTCATGCGCGTCACCAGCTATGAGGTGGGCGCGGGCACCACGTCGGTGCTGACAGGCGCCGCGGCGAAGACGCTCTTGCGCTTCACGACCCCGACGTTGTCTGCGTCAACCGCGCCGTGGCCGGGTCGTGCCGGCGGTCCATCACAGGAGCGCCGGGAGCGGTGATCAGCTCATCCACACCACGCGGTCCTTGAGCGCGGCCCAGTCGTTCACGCGCGGCGCGTAGCGGGCCTCGATGGCCGAGCGCTTGAGCTTCAGCGTCGGCGTCAGCAGGCCGTTGTCGACGGTCCACTCTTCGCGCATCACCACCAGCTTCTCGAGTTGCTCGTGCTGGTCGAGCTTCGAGTTGATCTGCGCGAGGTGCAGCTCGAGGTGCCGTGTCACTTCGTCGCGCTCAGAGCCTGAGAGCGCGCCTTTGCGGAGGTGCTCGGCGAGCACCACCAGTGCGATGGGCTGCGGCAGGTCGGCCCCCGACACGCAGGCCTGCTCGAGCTCGCCGTTCGCGAGCAGTTGGTTCTCGATGGGGGCGGGCGCGACGTACTTGCCCTTGCTGGTCTTGAAGAGCTCCTTCACGCGCCCGGTGATGCGGAGGTTGCCGCGCGCGTCGAGCTCGCCGCGGTCGCCGGTGTGGAGGAAGCCGTCGGCGTCGATGGTCTGCGCGGTCAGCTCGGGGTTCTTGTAGTAGCCCAACATGGTGCCGGGGCTCTTGATGAGCACCTCGCCGTTGTCGGCGACCTTGCACACCGCGCCGCCGAAGGCCTTGCCGACGGTGTTGATGGACTCTTCGCCGGGTTGCGAGCAGTGCGAGACCGCGACGTTCTCGGTCATGCCGTAGATCTGCCCCATCTCGAGGCCCAGCTTCGCGAACCAGCGAATGAGGTCTGGCGGCGTGGGCGCCGAGCCGGTCACCACCCAGCGCGCCTGGTCGAGCCCGAGCCCCTTGAGGATCTTCCGTTTCACCAGCGCGCCCACGAGGGGAACGCGCAGCAGCCGCTGCAGCTTGTGTTCGGGCATCTTCCCGTGCACGCCCGCCTGGAACTTGAGCCACAGCCGCGGCACCGTGCCGAACAGCGTTGGCCGCGCGCGCTGCAGGTCGCTGACGAAGGTGTCGAGGCTCTGCGCGAAGAAGACCTGGTAGCCCACCTTGAAGGTCGTCGTTTCCAGCACCGCGCGCTCAGCGACGTGCGCCAGCGGCAGGTACGACAGCAGCC
Source organism: uncultured Archangium sp. (assembly GCA_964459885.1). Taxonomy (GTDB): domain Bacteria; phylum Myxococcota; class Myxococcia; order Myxococcales; family Myxococcaceae; genus Archangium_A. The sequence continues at coordinate 19,130 of CAYWON010000026.1, read as the reverse complement.
GATCGCCGGGCTGCATGTTCCCTTCGTCGGCGAACGCGAACGCCGCGCACATCGTCTTGAAGCTGTGCATCACGCCCTTGGGCTCGCCGGTGCTGCCCGAGGTGTAGATGATGGTGGCCAGCTCGTCTTCCCCGCGCGTCAGCGTGCCGGTCAGCGGCTGCTGCAGCGTGACGATGTCTTCCCACTTCTCGGCCTCGGGTACGTGCGGCGCCAACGGCATCGCGACGCGCGTGATGGACAGCGGCAACCCGGGCTCCATCGCCGCGAAGTTGTCGAGCTTGCCGACGAAGACCAGCTTCGTCTCGGAGTGCTCGAGGATGCGGCGGATGCTGTCAGCGGTGAGCGTCGGGTAGATGGGCACCGAGACGTGGCCCGCCATCCAGATGGCGAGGTCGGCCATCAGCCACCAGGCGGTGTTCTTCGAGAAGATGGCGACGCGGCTGCCGGGCTCGAGGTGTTGGGCCTTGAGGTACGCGGCGATGCGGCGCGCTTCGCCGACGGCCTGCGCGAACGTGTACGTCTTGAGCGCGCCACCGCCGATCGGCTGGGTGAACCACAGGTCATCTGGCCGGTGCGCTTCGTGGTGCTGCACGAAATCGAGCTGCGTCTTCATGTGCCACCCCCACGACTGGTTCTAGCACCCGGCGTGGCGGCGATATGAAAGGGCCATGCTGAAGCTGCTGGACGGTGACATCCGCTGCACGCGCATCTTTGACGTGGCCGACACCATCGACCTCGAGCGGTGTCGTGAGCGCATCACCGGGGGCGGGGTCGACATTCGCCGGCTCTCGCTGCGTCGCGAAGGCAGCGAGTACATCCAGCTCTCAGACCCGCCGTTGCTCGTCTCGCTCGGCGCTCGGCCCTTCACCATCGCGGGCGCGGCGCGCACGGTGACGCTGGAAGCGGCGCTCTTCCACCACGGCGCCATCTCCATCTCGGTGCAGGTCCCCGTGCCCAGCGGCGCCACCGTCGAGCAGCTCATTCCCCTCGCCGACGAGCTGTACGACAGCAAGGCGCTCGACGCGCTCGCGCTGGAAGAGGTCGACAAGCTGCGCAAGACGCTCGGCAACGCGCTCGAGAAGAGCCACCTGTGGGAACAGAACGAGAGCTACACCGTGCTGTTCGTGCGCGAGTTCGAAGGCAAGCCGACGGCCGAGCGGGTGCTGGCCGAGCCGGGCCTCGCGCGGCTGCTGCTGGGTGAGCAGCGGGAACCAGCGCTCTCGAAGCTCGAAGAGCAGGAGGTGCTCGAGCACCACTTCAGCTACACGCCGACGGACCTCGTCGTCATCGAGTGGAACGCCGCGCTCGTCTACGAGCCCTCGGGCAGCGAAGACATCGTCGACCTGCTGGAGATCGCCAACGCGCAGCTGCTGGAGCTCCGGTACTACGACAACGTGCTCGATGCCGAGCTGCAGCGCATGTACGGCGTGGTCGGCAAGGAGAGCGGCGGCGGCTCGCTGCTGAAGTCACCGTACAAGGCGGCGATTCGTGAGCAGCTGCGCACGCTCATCGAGCTCTCGGAGTTCATCGAGCGCGTCGAGAACGCCACCAAGATCGTCGGCGACGTGTACCTCGCGCGCGTCTACGAGTCGGCGCTCAAGCAGCTGCGCATCGCCAAGTGGACCGAGCAGGTCTCGCGCAAGCACCGCCTGCTGCAGCAGATCTACGGGCTGCTGAAGGGCGAGGTCGACACGGGCCGCGCGCTGACGCTGGAGACGATGGTGGTGCTGCTGATCCTCATCGAGATCCTCATGGCCGTGTGGCGCGTCGGCGGTCACTGAAGGACAGCCTTCACGCGGCGGCGCAGCGTCGGCAACACGTCGCGCTCGAACCACGGGTTGGCCTTGAACCACGCCACGTTGCGGGGGCTCGGGTGTGGCAGCGCGAGGCGCGTCGGGAGCTGCGTCTTCCACGCGCGCACGTTGGCGGTGACGTCGTCGGACTCGAGGAAATACGACTGCGCGTAGCGACCGATGAGCAGCGTCAGCTCGACCTTCTTGAGCAGCGGCAGCAGGCGCGGGTGCCACGTCGCGCGGCACTCGGGGCGCGGCGGCGCGTCGCCTGACGACGCCTTGCCCGGGTAGCAGAAGCCCATGGGCACGATGGCCACGCGGCGCTCGTCGTAGAACGTCGCTTCGTCCACCTGGAGCCACTCGCGCAGGCGCTTGCCGCTGGCGTCGCTCCACGGCACGCCGCTGGCGTGCACGCGGGTGCCCGGCGCTTGCCCGACGATGAGCAACCGGCTCGAGCTGCTGGCGCGCAGCACGGGGCGCGGGCCCAGCGGGAGGTGCGCCTCACACAGCCGACAGGCGCGGATCTCCCCGAGCAGTGAAGCGACGCTCATGCCGCCAGTGTGGCACCCGCGCTGGAAACGTGAAGCCCGCCGGGGAACGGCTACACTCACGCACCTTCGCTTGACTGATCAGCTCCGCCGCTTCGGCGACTTCCTCATCTCTCTGGGTCTCGTCACCGAAGGCCAGGTGCAGCAGGCGCTCGCGCTGCAGCCGCTCACGGGCAGCCGCGTCGGCGAGTCGTTGCTCTCGCTGGGCTACCTCACGCGCGCGCAGCTGCAGCGGGCCTTGTCGCTCGCGGTGCAGCGTGGCGACGCCGTGGTGCTCGACCGCCCGCCGCTGGGCGAGATTCTGCAGGGCCTCAAGGCCATCAACCGCGAGCAGCTCGACGCGGCGCTCGCTGAACAACAGCGCTCGGGTCGTCGGCTCGGGGAGCTGCTCGTCGAGGCCGGCGCCATCGACCACCGCCAGCTCTACGAAGCGCTCGGCCTGCAGCAGCGCATGGCGCCCACGGAAGGTGACGACGTCGCGACGCTGACGCCGCCGCCGACGGCGCCGGTGCGAGGGCAGAAGGTCGCCATCATCGACGACAGCGAGCTCGCCTGTGCGCTGGTCGAAGAGGGCCTGTCGTCGCAGGGCTACGAGGTCGCGGTGTTCAGCGACCCGTTCATCGCGCTCGAGCAGATGGACGTGGTGAAGCCGGACCTCGTGCTGACCGACCTCGACATGCCCGGCATGGACGGCAACGAGGTGTGCCGACGGCTGAAGCACGGGCCTGGCGTCTCGGTGCCGGTCATCATCCTCACGGCCAACGACGAAGAATCGACGCGGCTCAAGGGCCTGCGTGAAGGCGCCGACGACTACGTCAGCAAGGGCGCGTCGATGGAAGAGCTCGCGCTGCGCGTCGAAGCGGTGCTGCGACGCACGAAAGAGACCGAGCGCATGCGTCGGCTCTTCGCGCGGTACACGTCAGACGCCGTCGTCGAAGAGATTCTGCGCGTGGGCGACGTGGTGCTGACGGGCGAGCGCCGCGAGGTGACGGTGCTGTTCGCCGACATCCGCAACTTCACGTCGTTCGCCGAGTCGCGGCAGCCCGAAGAGGTGATGCGGTTGCTCAACGACGTGCTCGGTCGCCTCGCCGACGCGGTGCTCGAGCACGGCGGCACGCTGGACAAGTTCCTCGGCGACGGGCTGATGGCGGTGTGGGGTGCGCCGGTGCGACATGAGAGCGACGCGTCGTCGGCGGTGACCGCGGCGCTGCAGATGCTGCACGAGGTGACGTCGCTCAACGCGCAGCGACCGCACGAGCCGCCGTTCGAGCTGGGCATCGGCCTCAACACCGGCGTGGTGCTGGCCGGCAGCCTCGGGTCGACGCGCCGCACTGAGTACACGTGCATCGGCGACGCGGTGAACGTCGCGAGCCGGCTGTGCGCGTTGGCCGCGCCCGGTGAGATCCTCGTGGGCGAGGGCACGGCGCGCGCGCTCGAGCACCTCGCGCCGATGGAAGCGCTGGCCCCGGTGCGCGTGAAGGGCAAGGCGCAGCCCGTGCCGCTGTTCCGCGTGACGCCCGACGTCGACGCAGCGTTGTCGGCGGCGCGCCCGCGCTGACGTCCTTACTCCCACGCCATGCGCACGAAGCTCGCGACGTTGGCGCTGGTGGTCTTCTCGGGCTGCGTCACCACGCGCGGCGCTGGTGATGGCCTCGGCGAAGGCCTCGCGTCGTTCTACGGCGCGTCGCTGCACGGCCGCCCGACCGCCAGCGGCGAGCCCTTCGACAAAGACGCGCTCACCGCCGCGCACCGCACGTTGCCGTTCGGCGCCTGCGTCGTCGTCACCAGCCTCAAGTCGGGCGCGTCGGTGAACGTGCGCGTCAACGACCGCGGGCCCTTCGTGGGCGGCCGCATCATCGACGTGTCGGAAGCCGCCGCGCGGAAGCTGGGCTTCATCGACGCTGGCGTCACCCGCGTGCGACTACGCCGCTGCAACTAGCCGCGCCACGAGCCCCACCACCGACAGGACAACGGCGACCTGGTCGACGCGCACCACGCGGGTGAGCGCGCCGTTCAGCGTCTGGCCGCGGGCGAGCAGCAAGAAGGCCACCGTGCTGACGAGCCCCGCCATCAGCGCAGGCGTCTGGTGGGCGGGCGTGAAGGCGGCCCACGCGCAGGAGCCTCCGAGCAGGCCGAAGAAGACCGCGCGATGTCTGAGGAGCAGGTGTAGCGATGCGTCGAGCTCGCCGAGGCCGTAGAGCGCGCGCAGCCGCTCACCTCCGGCGACGCCGACGAGCGGCAGCAGGTGGATGACGGCGAGCCCCAGCAACGCGGCGGTGACGAGGTGGCGCATGCGTCAGGCTCGTAGATCGCATCACCCAACCTGGCGATGACGTCAGAGGTCATGTTCAGCGCGACGCGAAGGCATGCGTTACGCTTGCCGCCGCTCATGACCACCTACGCTCTCGACGCGCTCAAGAAGAACCGGGTCTCGATGTTGCTGTTTGGTGGCAGCGAGGCCGAGCGACGCGCGTTCGCGAGCTCGGTGCCGCCTGAGCTGGACGGCGCGGCCTTCGTCGAAGCGAGAGACGCCGCGGCGCTCGAGAAGACGTTCAACCAGACGAAGTCGGTGGTCTACGTGCCCGACGTCGCGGCGCTGCCGCCGGTGTCGCAGCGCGCCCTGGTGCGCGTGCTGCGCGAGAAAGAGGAGCGCTCGAAGTACGTCATCGGCCTCGGCACCTCGCCCGACACGGCGCTCGAGAAGGGCGCGTTGACCGAAGACCTGCGCTTCTGGCTGCGACAGGCGACGGTCGACGTGAAGGCCCGCGCGGCTCGCCGCTGACACAAACGGCTTGTTGAACTGCCAGTCGACGGCTGGCAAACACGGGCCATGTCTCACGACGCGTTCGACGACCGCCGCAAAGCCCTCGAGGAGCAGTTCTTCCAGAAGCACGACAAGGAGCTCGTCGCCAGGCTGAAGGAGAAGCAGCTCGAGAAGTCCACCAAGGAAGAGCTGACCCGCCTGACGGGCATCACGAATGATCAGCTGCTCACGTCGTTGGCCGACCTGAACGTCGGCGGCGCGGCGACGCTGGTCATGTCGCTGTACCCCATCGTCGAGGTGGCCTGGGCTGACGGCGCCATCGACGAGCGCGAGAAGAAGGTCATCGCGGAGCTCGCCAAGACCATCGGCCTGCAGCCCGAGTCGTCGGCGTACCACTACCTGACCGACTGGCTCGCCGAGAAGCCGGAGCCGAAGTGGCACGACCTCTGGGCGGCGTACGTGCAGGCCCTCGTGGCGCGCATGTCGGCCGACGACAAGGCGCTGCTCAAGGCCACGGTGCTCGGCCGCGCGCGCGTCGTCGCCGAGGTCTCGGGCGGCTTCCTGGGCCTCGCGTTCCGCGTGTCGAACACCGAGCAGGCCGTGCTCGACAAGCTGGCCGTCGCGTTCGGCTGAGCCCCGGCGGGTTCTCAGCGTCGTGGGATTACCTTAGTATTACCCACATGACGGTCACGACGCTGAAGCTCCCCGAGGAAGTGAAGAAGCGCATCGCGCCGCTCGCGCGGAGCAGCGGCATGACGCCCCACGGGTGGATGGTCGAGGCGCTCACGAGGGAGAGCGCGCGAGAGACGCTGCACGAGCAGTTTCTCGCCGATTCCCTCGCCGCCGCCGAAGCGCTCGATGAGGGCGGCAAGCGCTACGCAGCCGACGACGTCGAGGCGTACCTGCTGGCGAAGGCCGCTGGCTCGAAGGTGAGCCGACCCGCGCCGCGGCGACGCCGGTGATGCCGGTCGAATACAGCGAGGCGTCGCTGGAAGATCTCCAGCGCTCGCAGGGAATCCGGCCGTTTCAGAGGCCGGACGAGCGAATACGCAGCGCAGCGGAGTGTTCGCCGCCGAGAACGCGACAAGACGGGCAGAGCCTCGCTGAGTTCCTGCATCGCGAGAGCGCCCCGCAAGCACAGGCAGCCATCGCGGAGATCGTTCACACCATCCGCATGTTGGAGCGTCACCCGTACCTCGGCCGCGCGCTGCGAGGCGGCGTGCGTGAGCTCGTCATCTCGTTCGGAAGTCGTGGCTACGTGGCCAGCTACCGCGTCACCGAAGCCGCCGTTCAGGTGTTGCGCGTCAGACACCAACGGGAGGCCGGCGTGCGCCTGTAATTAACTGAAATAACGGAGGATTTCGGCGTCTACAGGCCTGTTTCCTTCGTTGTGAAAATGGACGTTTGCGGGTAGTTCCGGCGCCTAGAAATGAGCGACGAAATCCAGGATCCGCCCGCGCCTTCTTCGCCTCCCACGCCGCCGTCGAACTCCGGCTCGTACGTGCAGATCTCCATCGAACAGGAGATGCGCCAGAGCTACCTCGACTACTCGATGAGCGTCATCGTCGGGCGCGCGCTGCCTGACGTGCGCGACGGCTTGAAGCCCGTGCACCGCCGCGTGTTGTTCGCGATGTCGGAGCTGTCGAACACCTACTCGCGCCCGTACAAGAAGTCGGCGCGCGTGGTGGGCGACGTCATCGGTAAGTACCACCCGCACGGCGACGCGTCGGTCTACGACGCCCTCGTTCGCATGGCGCAGCCGTGGTCGCTGCGCGAGCCGCTCATCGACGGCCAGGGCAACTTTGGTTCCATCGACGGCGATTCACCGGCCGCCATGCGTTACACCGAAGTGCGCATGCAGCGGCTGGCAGACGATCTGCTCGCCGACCTCGAGAAGGACACCGTCAACTTCTCGCCGAACTACGACTCGTCGCTGAACGAGCCGACGGTGATGCCGGCGCGGTTCCCCAACCTGCTGGTCAACGGCTCTGACGGCATCGCCGTCGGCATGGCGACCAAGATTCCGCCGCACAACCTGGGCGAGGTCATCGACGCCACGGTGCACCTCATCGACCAGCCCAAGACGCCGTGGCAGGAGCTCATGCGCTTCGTGCAGGGCCCTGACTTCCCGACGGCCGGCATCATCGCGGGGCGCGAAGGCATCAGGAAGGCGTACGAGACCGGGCGCGGCAGCATCACCATTCGCGCGCGCACCGAGGTCGAGACCGAGAAGAAGTCGGGCCGCGAGAGCATCGTCATCACCGAGATCCCCTTCCAGCTGAAGAAGGAAGTGCTGGTGAAGCAGATCGCCGACCTCGTGCGCGAGAAGCGCGTCGAGGGCATCAGCGACATCCGCGACGAGAGCTCGCTGCAGGGCGTGCGCGTGGTCATCGAGCTCAAGCGCGACGCCATCCTCGACATCGTCCGCAACAACCTGTTCCAGAACAGCTCGCTGCAGATCTCCTACGGCATCCAGATGCTGGCCATCGACCAGGGCCAGCCGCGCACCATGGGCCTCAAGGAGATCCTCGAGCGCTTCATCGTGTTCCGCCGCGAGGTGGTGACGCGCCGCAGCCGCTTCGAGCTCAAGAAGGCCAAGGACCGCATGCACATCGTGGAAGGCCTCCTGGTCGCCACGAGCGGCAAGGACTTCCTCGACCACATCATCGCCACCATCCGCGCGTCGAAGGACCCTGACGAAGCGCGCTGGGCGTTGATGAACATCTTGTCGCCGGCGCTGTACGAGGCGCCGAGCTTCAAGAACCTCGCGCGCGCCGACGCGTCGAAGGCGAAGACCGCGATGGACGCGCTCGCCGCCCGCGCCAAGAGCGAAGAGCCGACCTACGGCGGCATCTCGCGCGCGTACGACCCGGGCTTCTCGGAAGAGCAGGCCCGCTCCATTCTCGAGATGCGGTTGCAGCGCCTCACCGGCCTGCAGCAGGAAGAGCTCTTCAAGGAGCTGCTCGAGCTGGCGCGGGAGATCGCCAAGCTGGAGGACATTCTCGCCAACGAGTCGTCGTTGCTCCGCGTCATCAAGCGCGAGCTGACCGAGGTGCGCGAGAAGTTCGCCAACGCGCGCCGCACGGAGATCATCGGTGAGGTCGGCGAGATGTCGACCGAAGACCTCATCGCTGACGAGCCGATGGTGGTGACGTTGAGCCACGCCGGCTACGTGAAGCGCACGCCGCTGACCGAGTACCGCGCGCAGCGACGCGGCGGCCGCGGCAAGACCGGCGCGACCACGAAGGAAGAAGATTTCGTGTCGGACATCTTCGTGGCCAGCACCCACGCGTACCTGATGCCGATTACGACGCGCGGCCAGCTCTACTGGCTCAAGGTGCACGAGATCCCGATTGGCGCGCGCACCGGCAAGGGCAAGCCCATCGTCAACCTGGTGCAGTTCCAGGAAGGCGAGAAGCTGGCGCAGACGCTCGTCACGCGTGAGTTCGAAGAGAACAAGTTCGTGTTGTTCGTCACGCGCAAGGGCGTGGTGAAGCGCACGGACCTCACGGCGTTCTCGAACGTGCGCAGCTCGGGCCTCAAGGCGCTCGGCATCGACGACGGCGACGCGCTGGTGGCGGTGAAGATCACCGACGGCACCAAGGACGTGCTCATCAGCACTGCGCAGGGCATGTCGATTCGCTTCACCGAGACCGAGGTGCGCTCGATGGGCCGCGCGGCCTTCGGCGTGAAGGGCATCACGCTCGAGGAAGGCGACGAGGTGGTGTCGGCCGAGGTCGTCGAAGCGGGCAGCACGCTGCTCACCGTCACCGAGAACGGCTACGGCAAGCGCACGGTCGACGAGGAGTACCGGGTGCAGGGCCGCGGCGGCAAGGGCATCATCGACATCAAGACCACCGAGCGGAACGGCCGCGTGGTGGGCGCCGTGCAGGTGAAGGACGACGACGAGGTGATGCTGGTGACCTCGGGCGGCGTGCTCATTCGCATGGGCGTGAAGGAGATCTCCGTCATCGGTCGCAACACCCAGGGCGTGCGCCTCATCACGCTCGACGACGAGAAGGAAAAGGTCGTCGGCATCTCGCACCTGCCGAAGGACGAGACGGCCGAGGGTGAAGCGGCGGATGCCGAAGTGCCGGCGGCGGTCCCGGAGCCTGAGAAGACGGAGTAGGCGATGGCGCTCTGCTCTCCGCCGCGGCGGAGAGGTTGGGTGAGGTGGTGCGTGACGTCGCCCTCACCCCGACCCTCTCCCGCTCGCGGGAGAGGGGGCACGGCTCAGGTCACGTCAGGTAGCCCTTCTCGGTGAGCAACGCCTGCAGGGCCCGCAGAATCGCGTTGGCCTTCAGCTGATTCTCGCGCGCTGTCTCGAGCCGCTTGAGCTCGTCGGGGTTGAGCCCATCGGCGCTCTCTTCTTCACCGTCGAGGAAGTCGTCGAGCATCGTGTTGGCTGACGGCGCCTTCTTGAGCCACGCCTCGCCCTTGTTGGCGGCGGCCTCGCCCGGCTTCGGCGGCTCGCGCGTGTCGAGCTCGAACACCTCGCCCTTGGTGGCCTCGATGTGGGCCTCACGCGCGCGGTTGTTCGTCTTGCGCGTCGCGGGCACCGACTGGCCCCGGTAGTGCTTGGCGATGGCGGCGCGAATCTCTGATTCCGGCGCGATGACGATCTGCACGCGCGCGCCCAGCTTCGACTGCAGCAGGTCGATGGTGTCGAGCTCGGTGGGGTCGCTGACCGCGATGGTGGCGACGCGGTTCTGCAGGCTCACCGGGAAGAGCCCGTGCTCGTCGCAGAACGCCGCGTCGACCTTCGCCAGCAGCGCGGCGTCTTTGGGCACCATGCCCAGGTGCGCGACGGGTAGCCGCAGCGCGGCGCTCAACGCCTGCACCATGGTCTCGTCGTCGGTGAAGCCCATGTCGACGATGACGCCGGTGAGCCGCCCGCCCCACTGCTCGAGGCGGCCCATGGCCGCGCGCATCTGGAACTCGTCGACGACCTGCGCCTTGAGGAGCAGGTCTCGCAGCTTGGCAACGTTGGGGCGGAGCGCCATGTGGCGGACTCTACCCGGTCCCCGGCGCGCGCCCGATTTTCAGGCTACGCCTCGCCGCATGCGACCGCTCCGCTACTCCATCAACGTGACGCTCGACGGCTGCTGTGACCACCGCGTGGGCGTGCCCGACGAAGAGCTGCACCAGTACTCGGCGGCCATCTTCGACCGCGCCGACGCGGCCATCTTCGGGCGCGTCATCTACACGATGATGGAAGAGGCCTGGCGCCCGCCCACGCCGCCCGATTGGCCCGCGTGGACGCAGCCGTTCCGCGCCGCCATCAACGCCGCGAAGAAGTACGTGGTGTCGAGCACGCTCACGTCAGTCGACTGGAACGCGGAGCTGCTGCGCGGCGATCTCCACGAAGAGGTCAGCAAGCTGAAGCAGCAGCCGGGCAAGGGGCTCTACGTCGGCGGGCTGCAGCTGCCGCTCGCGTTGGCGGAGCTGGGTCTCATCGACGAGTACGAGTTCATCGTGCAGCCGCGCATCATCGGTCGTGGGCCGACGCTGTTCGCCGGGCTCTCGAAGCACGTGCAGCTGAAGCTGGTCGACCGGCGCGAGTTCAAGTCGGGCTCGGTCGCGCTGCGCTACGTGCCGGCGTGACGTCAGCCGCGCGCGTGGGCGAGCGCAGCGTCCCAGCGGCCGGTGGCCTTCAAGATGAGCTCGATGAACTCGCGCACCGCGCCGTGACCGCCGTTCCTCGACGACACGAAGTGCACGGCTTCACGCACCTCCGGCACCGCGTCGGCGGGGCAGCCTGACAAGCCCGCGCGCGACATCGCGGGCAGGTCGTTCACGTCGTCGCCCATGTACGCGAGCTGCTGCGGGTGCAGGCCGAGCTCTTCGGCGAGCTCCTCGAAGGCCGGGCCCTTCTCGCGGCGGCCCTGGTACACCTTGGCGAGCTTCAGTTCCTGCGCGCGCACTTCGACGATGGGGGAGGTGCGCGCCGTCAGCAGCGCGACGGGCAGCGAGGTGAGCCGCGCCAACACCATCGCGTGGCCGTCTTTCACGTCGAAGCGCTTGATGGCCTCGCCGGTGGGGCCGTACCAGAGGCCGCCGTCGGTGAGCACGCCGTCGACGTCGAAGACCACGGCTTTGATGTTGGTGGCGCGTTGCGCTGGCGTCATGGCCGCCTTCTCGCACAGGGTCGCGCTGCTTGCGCGGGGCGGGCTTTCCGACCACACAGTCATCCCGATGGCCGAGTTCCAGAGCAGCGCGATCTACATGCGTGGCGTGGTGCGGGCGATGGCGCACCACGGGAAGACCGAAGCGGTGCGGAAGCTCGCCAGCCCCGCGGGCCTCGCGATGATGGACAACACGTCGGCCCAGGGGTGGTGGCCGCAGCGCGACGTGGTGCCGTTGTGCGAGGCCATCTACGCGGTCGGCGGTGAAGACCTCATCATCGAGACCGGTCGCTACGTGATGAAGGACTCGGTGTCCTCGGTCATCCAGCCGCTCTTCAAGGTCATCGGCGCGCTCGGCGTGGTGTCGCCGCCGACGCTCTTCACGCGCTTCTCGCAGTTCAGCTCGATGGCCATTCGCAACCTGCAGTTCACGTGGACCGCGAAGGGCGAGCGCGAAGGTGAGCTCGTCATCGAGTACCCGCCGCCGGTGCCTGATTGGTACGGCCTGCTGTGGGTGGGCCCCATCGAGCACGCGTTCGAGCTGGCAGGTCGCAAGGGCGCGCCGCCTCGGGTTGTGGGGCGCGACGCGCGCTTCACGTTCGCGTTGTCCTGGAGCTGACTACGCTGCGCGGCCATGAGCCGACTTCCGTGGGTAGTGCTCGTCGTCGCGGTGCGCGTCGTCGCGGCTGACGTCGCGGTCTCTGATGTCGCGCAGCTGCGCGCCGCGATTCAAGCGGCGCAGGCGGGTGACACCATCACGCTCGCCGACGGCACGTACGTGTCGTCGAGCGACTTCTCGTGCAGCGCCAACGGCCTCACGCAGCAGCCCATCGTGGTGCGCGCGGCCAACCGCGGCGGCGCGGTGATTGAGAGCAGCAGCACCGAGGGCTTCAAGGTCTCGGGCAAGCACTGGCACTTCGTCGACCTCGTGATGCGCGGCACCTGCGCGAGCGACTCCAGCTGCGAGCACGCCTTTCACGTCACTGGTGACGCGGACGGCTTCACGCTGCGCGGGAACCAGGTCGTCGATTTCAACGCGCAGCTCAAGGCCAACGCGGCGCAGGTCAGCGGCGTCTGGCAGACGCCCGACCAGGGGCACATCGAAGGCAACGAGCTGTACGACACGCGCGCGCGCAACACCGGCAACCCGACCACGAAGCTGAACATCGACACTGGCGACGACTGGGTGGTGCGCGGGAACTTCATTCACGACTTCCAGAAGGGTGGCGGCGACGGCATCAGCTACGGCGCGTTCATGAAGAGCGGCGGGCGACGCGGCGTGTTCGAGCGGAACCTGGTCATCTGCCAGACGGCGAGCGGTCACACCGGCGGCACGCGCATCGGCCTCTCGTTCGGCGGCGGTGGGACGGGCGCGGCGTTCTGCGCGCCTGCGTTCAACGCCAACACGCCGTGCGACCCGGAGCACACCGACGGGCAGCTGAAGAACAACATCGTCGTGAACTGCAGCGACGTGGCTGTCTATTTGAACAAGGCGACCAACACGAAGGTGCTGAACAACACGTTCATCGCGACCAACGGCGTCGACTACCGCTTCGCGACGAGCACCGGGCTCGCGCAGGGCAACCTGATGACGTCGGTGGTGCGCGCACGCAACGGCGGCACGTTCACCGGCGTCGAGAACGTCACCAACGTGAGCGTCGCGACGTTCGACGGGTACTACACGGCGCCGTTGGCTGGAGACCTGCGCGTCACGGGCGACGTGGCGTCGCTGCAGGGCGTGGTGGCGGCGCTGCCTGAGGTGCAGCTCGACTACTGCGCGCGCACGAGGCCGACGGGCACGCGGACGGTCGGCGCGCTCGAGCACTCGCTGGGGAGTTGCGACACGGTGTGGATGGCGCCGACGGGCGGCGGCAGCGGCGCGACCGGCGGCGGTTCTGGCGCGACCGGCGGCGGGGCGGGGGCGATGGGTGGCGGCGTTGGGGCGACGGGTGGCGGTGTTGGCGCGACCGGTGGTGGTGTCGGCGCGACGGGTGGTGGTGTGGGCGCGACAGGTGGTGGCGTCGGCGCTGCGGGCGGTGGCGTTGGCGCGACGGGCGGCGGTGACGCGGTGACCGGCGGAGGTACTGGCGCCACGGGCGGTGGTGGTGGTGGTGAGCCCGAGCCGGCGACGGGCTGTGGCTGCGTGGCCGCCGACGCGACGTGGGTGTTGGCCGCGCTCGCGCTGCTGTTGCGACGGCGCTGAGGCACCGAAAACCACGCCGATTGCGTCGAACTCCGCGCTCTGTCGCGGTGACGGGCTGCTGGTTACGAAACCAGCATGACCAACAAGCACTACGACGTCGTCATCATCGGTGGTGGCCCTGCAGGGCTGAACGCGGCGCTCGCGTTGGGGCGAGCGCGGAAGTCGGTGTTGCTGTGCGACAGCGGGCCACGTCGCAACGCGGCGGCGACGGGTATTCACAACTTCGTCACGAGAGACGGCATCGCGCCTGAGGAGTTTCGCCGCGTCGGTCGTGAGCAGCTCAAGCCCTACGAGAGCGTCGAGGTGCGCGACGAGCCGGTGCAGCAGATTGACGGTGAGCGCGGCGCGTTCCGCGTGCAGCTCCCGTCGGGTGCGGTGCAGGCGCGACGCTTGGTGTTGGCGACAGGCCTCATCGACGAGCCGATGGCCATCGACGGCGTGCGCGAGCTCTGGGGGCACGCGGTCATTCAGTGCCCGTACTGCCACGGCTGGGAGTTGAAGGACCGGCCCTGGGGCTACTTCGCGTTCGCCGAGCACATCGCGCACGCGGTGCCGTTCACGTTGCAGCTCCGCGGGTGGACGCGTGACGTCTCGCTCTTCACGAATGGAGCGTTCGAGGTGCCCTCCGAGGTCGCGGCGCAGCTCGAGGCGGGTGGGGTGCGTGTGGTGACGACGCCGGTGAAGCGGCTCGTCGCGAAGGGCCACGAACTCGAGCGCATCGAGCTGACGGACGGCTCGTCGGTGCCGTGCGGCGCGCTCTTCGCGCACCCGAAGCAGCGTCAGGTGGAGGTGGTGAATCGTCTCGGCGTCGCGCTGGACGATGACGGTTTCGTGCGCACCGACGCGATGACGCGCGAGACGTCGGTGAAGGGCGTCTACGCGGCGGGAGACCTGACCACGCGCATGCAGGGCGCCATCTTCTCAGCGGCGGCAGGGATGCACGCGGCGGCGATGGTGAACCTCGACCTCACGATGGAGCGGCCGCTGTGAGTGACGCGGAGTTCTGGAACGCGCAGTACCGCCACCGGCACCATCACCACGCGCATGGGCCGAACGTCACGTTGACCGAGCTCGTCGGTGCGTTGACGCCCGGGACCGCGCTCGATGTGGGCTGTGGAGAAGGGCGCGACGCGCGTTGGCTGGCTTCACGCGGCTGGTCGGTGACTGGTGTCGACGTGTCGTCGGTGGCGCTCGAGCACGCGAAGGCGCACGCGTCGACGGTGCAGTGGGTTGAAGCCGACGTGCACACGTGGACGCCGCCGGCGGAGACGTTCGACCTGGTGACGTCGCACTTCGTGCATGTGGCGCCCGACGCGCGGCGTGCGTTCTTCGCGAAGTTGGTGCACGCGGTGCGTCGAGGCGGGTCGGTGCTCTTCGTGTCGCACCACCATTCGGACCACCAGACGACGGTGGGTCGGCCTCAGTTGCCGGAGCTGTTCTTCTCCGCCGACGAGCTGCACGCGTTTCTCCCGTCGAGTGAGTGGACGGTGCGCGAGTCTGGGACGCGGCCGCGCGAGACGAGAGACCCATCGGGTCGGGTCATCACCATCAACGACGCGCTGCTCTTCGCCACGCGGAGGTAGCTGTCGGTGTCGGCGGCGTGCTCGATGCGGGCGGCCCCGCGGCTGCGAGCGACGCGTCGTGCCGGTGTGCGCGGGCTTCGACGCGGTGACCGCTCTTTTAGAACTGGCACGTGGATTGTCGCGGGACCTGAGCGACGCGCGCCGACGGAGTTCAACGACTTGGCGTGACGAAGGAGAGGGAGCCGGGCCGCGCGAGCGGCGCCGACCGCTCTTTCAGACCGATCTAAAAGAGCGGTGGGCGCGTGCTTTCGCGCGCGAGACCCTGCTGCTTGACGTCGCAAGCGCGCGGAGTTGTTCGAGCCCCGCGCGCGGTCGTCGGCATCAATCGACGTGCCATTTCTAAAAGAGCGGTCACGTGAGCTGAACGCGTGGCGTGCGGCGGGGCCAGCGCGGGCTGTGCACGGCGGAGGACCTTCCCGCGCCACCGCCCGTTGAGGCCGCCAGCACTACTTCCCGTCGATGCGCGCGTTCGCCCGGTGCTTCCGCTTACCCGTCACCGTCGCGCCTGCGATGCGCACCACCGAGTTGCCGCTCGCGTCGATGGCCGTCTCACCTTCGAACGTGCCGCCCTCGAGGCGCACCTGCGCGTTGCCACTCAGCTCGAACACCGTGTCGGCCTTGATGTGGCAGTTCACGAGCTTGAGGTGACAGTTGCCGTCGACGATGACGGCGGTGCCTGGGAGCGTGGTGGTGACGTTCTCGATCGTCATGTTGTCGTTGCCGCCACACTCGAGCGCGCTCTTGCCGTCCCAGCTCAACGACGGCATCGCGAGGCCGACGGGCGCGCCGTTCGACGTCAGGAAGTACGCCGCGCCGGCGATGCCGAACACCATCACGAGCGAGCCGATGAGGGCCGCGCCGCCGCCGCTGCGACGCGCGCCGCCAGGGGCTTGCACGACGATGACCTGCTGCCGCGGCGCAGGCTCCTTCTTCGGAGGCGTCTTCCCGGTCTCGAACGAGCGGTTGCAGTATGGGCACGTGTAGACGGTCTGGGCGTCTTCGACCTTCGCGGGCGCGCCGCACTGCGGACAGTTGATGGCTTTCACGAGCGGGACTCTACGCGCGAACTCAGCCGCGGTTCTGCAACGTGCGCCAGGCCGCGGGCGTCATGCCGTGCTCACGGCGGAACATGCGGATGAAGTGCGTGGCGTCGGCGTAGCCCACGCGCTCGGCCACCACGTCGACCCGCTCGTCGGAGTGCAGCAGCAGCCGTCGCGCCTCCGCCATGCGGCCGCTCACGATCCACTGCACCGCGCTGCGGCCGGTGGACTGCTTCAGCGCCGTCGTCACGTACGCAGGCGAGCGTCGCACCGCCTTCGCGACGTCCTTCAAGGTGAGCGGCTGAAGACAGTTGCGCTCGATGAAGCGCAGCGCGTCGACCACCACGCCGCGCGTCGTACCGGGCGCGGAGCCGGCGGCGGCCCGCTGCACCTCCGCGAGGATGAGCGTCAGCAGACTTCGACGCACGAGGTCTTCGCTCTCGGGCTGACCCTGCAGCTCGCGGAACAGCCCGTCGAGGTGCGCGCGCCGCGCTTTGGGGATCTGCACCACCGCGGCCGCGCCGGCCCGCACGCGCTCGAACAACTCGAGGAACGTCGCCGTGCCCTCTGCCACCACGCACGGCACGCAGAACGAGAGGCTCCAGAACTCCGGCTTGCGCTGCTCGAGCATGCGGTGCGGCGCGCCGGGTGGAATCAGCAGCACGTCGCCTTCGCGCACGGTCCACTCGCCGTTGAGGTCCATGCGCGTCTGGCCGCCGGTGAAGAACGACAGCACCGCGTAGGTGTGCGTCGCCGCGCGCGCGTGCGGCTGCGGTCGATGCTGATGGTGCCGCGCCACCGTGATGGGCGCGCGCACCGCCGCGTCGTCACGCGCGAGTGGCGGCAGCGTCTTCTTCACGGAGCTTCTTCTCGAGCCAGAACGCGCCGAAAGGCACCAGCGACGCGAGGAACGCGCGCGCCACCTTCACGAAGCCCCAGCGCGCCTCGATGGCCGCGCCGATGAGCGTCAGCAGGAACGCCACGAAGAGGCCGCCGTGAATGCGACCGACGATGCGCACGGCCTGCGGCGCGTCGAAGCCGTACTTCAGCGGCATGGCGATGAAGAGCAGCACCAACCACGAGATGCCTTCGGTGAGGCTGACGGCGCGGAAGAGCTTCACTTCTGGTGCCCCAGCGCGCGGCGAATGGCGAGGACATCGCGCAGCGTCTCTTCGAAGAGCGGGAACGTGAGCGAGCACGGCCCGTCGCACGGCGCGTTGTCGGG
This sequence comes from uncultured Archangium sp., assembly GCA_964459885.1. Lineage (GTDB taxonomy): Bacteria > Myxococcota > Myxococcia > Myxococcales > Myxococcaceae > Archangium_A. Next base: position 1,849 of record CAYWON010000026.1, on the reverse strand, counting down.
GTCTTCGTGCACTTCGGTGAAGAGCGCGTCGATGCCGGCCGCCGCGGCGCTGCGCGCGAGCAGCCCGACGAACTTGCGGTCGCCGCCCGTCTCGCCATCGCCCGACGACGGCAGTTGCACCGAGTGCGTGCCGTCGAAGCAGACCACGAGGCCCGCCTCACGCATCTGCGCGAAGCCGCGCATGTCGACGACGAGGTTGTTGTAGCCGAACGTCGCGCCGCGCTCGGTGACGAGCACGTTGGGGTTCCCCGAGTCGAAGGCCTTCTTCGCCTGGTGCTTGATGTCTTTCGGCGCGATGAACTGGCCCTTCTTGATGTTCACGCCGCGGCCTGACTTCGCGACAGCGGCGACGAGGTCGGTCTGCCGCGAGAGGAACGCCGGCACCTGGATGATGTCGGCGACCTCAGCGGTGGCGGCGACCTGCGTGACGTCGTGCACGTCGGTGAGAATCGCCACGCCGACTTCCTGCTTCACCTTCTTCAGCACGCGCAGGCCCTCTTCGATGCCCGGGCCGCGGTACGACTTGATGCTGGTGCGGTTGGCCTTGTCGAAGCTGCACTTGAACGCGAAGGGCACGCCGAAGCGCGCGGTGATGTCCTTCAACTTCTTTGCGTGGCGAAGGGCGAACGCTTCACCTTCGATGACGTCAGGGCCGGCGATGACAAACAGTGGGTGGCCGAAGCCGACGGTGGCGCCAGCGAGGGTGATGGACGGCGTGGTCATGCCGCGACGCTCTAGCAGTCACTGGCCAGCAGCGGGAGGTGGCTGAACTGGCAGGCCTCGCAGCGCTGCAGCGCGCGCCCAGATGGCGTCTGCCTGCGCTTTGCCCGCGGCGAAGTACGCGTCTTGCTCGGCTTCCGGCACGCCGTTGGGCAACAAGATGGTCAGCTTGATGTCGCCTGGCGCAGCGCCGGGCTCCCACGAGAGCTCGGAGCCGTCTTTGAGCTGCGTCAGCGCGCCGTTGCCGCGGAACGTGAAGAGCCCGAGCTCCTGCGACGCGTCGATGAGCGCGGCGAAGTGCTGCGCGCGGTCTGGCGCTGCCAGCACGTACGCACGCGTCACGCTGCAGCCGGACAGCAGCAGCGCGAGCGTCAGCGTGAGCGCTGCGCGGCTCACTTCGCCGAGTCGCGGTGTGACAGCGCGGCGCGAATGAAGCCCGAGAACAGCGGGTGCGGCGCGAACGGCTTGCTCTTGAACTCCGGGTGGAACTGGCAGCCCACGAAGTGCGGGTGGTCCGTCAGCTCGACCATCTCGACGAGGTCCAGCTCGGTGTTGAGGCCCGAGAACACGAGGCCCGCTCCCCCCAGCTTGCCGCGGTACTGGTTGTTCACCTCGTAGCGGTGACGGTGACGCTCGGAGATGTCGGTGGTGGCGTACAGCTTCGCCGCGAGCGAGCCCGCCTTGAGGCTGCACTTGTACGCGCCGAGGCGCATGGTGCCGCCCTTGTCGGTGACGTCCTTCTGCGACTCCATGAGCGAGACGACCGGGTGCGCGGTCTTCTCGTCGAACTCGAGCGAGTTGGCGCCGGCGAGCCCCGCGACGTTGCGCGCGTACTCGATGACCGCCATCTGCAGGCCGAGGCAGATGCCGAAGAACGGCACCTTCTTCTCGCGCGCGTACTTCACCGCCTGGATCTTGCCTTCCGTGCCGCGCACGCCGAAGCCGCCGGGCACCAGCACCGCGTCACACGCCGACAGCATCGCCTCGGCGCCCCTGGTCTCGACCTCTTGCGAGTCGATGAACTCGAGCTTCACCTTGCAGTCGTTCGCGATGCCGCCGTGCACGAGCGACTCGTTGAGCGATTTGTACGACTCCTGCAGCTCGATGTACTTGCCGACGATGCCGATCT
>CAYWON010000025.1:4512-54480 GCA_964459885.1 uncultured Archangium sp. | reverse complement strand
GTGAAATAGACGAGGCCACCGCGGGAGTCGTTGTCAGCCATGAGCCGTTTCCTAGCCGCGCGCCGCCATGCGGGCCTGAAAAACGCCGCGTGATTGTTCACAAGGCTGCTACGCGCGCCCACATGACCCTCGTGCGCTTCGTCATCATCTCCGCGGCGATCGGCTTTGCGGCTTGTGGTTCGACCTCGACGACGTGCAACGCGTCGACGTGCACCGGGTGCTGCGATGCGTCCGGCGAGTGCCAGTCAGGAAACAGCAACGCCGCGTGTGGCTCGGGCGGCGCGCTGTGTGAGCAGTGCTCCACCATTCAGGCGTGCGCTGTCGGCGTGTGTCTCGGCATGAACACCGGCACCGGCGGCGGCACCGCGACGGGCGGCGGCTCTGCGACGGGCGGCGGCTCTGCGACGGGCGGCGGCAGCGCGACCGGTGGCGGCACTGCAACGGGCGGCGGCAGCGCGACCGGTGGCGGCACCGGCTTCGGCGACGGCGGCACCTACCCCGACGGCGGTTCGCTCTACCGCTTCTGGGACGGCGGCTCGTGCGCGGTGATGACCGACTGCCCGTGCTTCACCTCCGACGAGTGCGGCCCCGGCTTCATCTGCCAATCACAGGGCAGCGACTTCGACGTGTATTGCGTGCCCGGTCAGCGTGGCACGGGCTTCGTGGGCGCCGACTGCACCGGCGAAGCAGACTGCGTCTCGTCGCTCTGCATCGACTCGACCGACGGCGGTCGCGCGTGCACGGCACTCTGCGGTGACATGAACGACTGCCATCCCTCCGTCCCGGAATGTTCTTCGTTCTTCGGCTTCTGCACGCCGTAATTCCCTGGCGACGCAAAGTCGTTTGACGCGCAACAGGTTGATCTGAGTCGCGAAACTGATCCGCAACTCGATTTTGGCCTCCGGTGAGAATTGGCCGTTCACCGCCTACCGGAGACCACACCATGCCTGTCTCAGCCGTCCGCACCGCCGCACGCACTGCAACGTCGTCGACGCCGGTCCTCCGCGAGGGCTCGCGTGGCGCCGCCGTGACGCAGCTGCAGCAGAAGCTGAAGTCCAAGGGCTACAACGTCAGCGCCGACGGTCAGTTCGGGCCGAAGACGAAGGCCGCGGTCATCGCCTTTCAACGCGCGAACGGGCTCGGCGCTGACGGCATCGTCGGCGCGAAGACCTGGGCCAAGCTGAACGCCGCGCCGCCGCCCAGCACGCCCACGCTGCGTCAGGGCTCGAGCGGCGCCGCGGTGAAGACGCTGCAGACGCGCCTCCGCGCGCACGGCTTCAACGTCGCTGTCGACGGCCAGTTCGGCCCCGGCACCGCGAACGCCGTGAAGAGCTTCCAGCGCGCGCGTGGGCTCGGCGCCGATGGCGTCGTTGGCCCCAAGACGTGGGCCAAGCTGAACGCCTCACCGCCGGCCGCGCCGCCGCCTGCTGCGTCGCCCACGCTCAAGCAGGGCGCGAGCGGCGCTGCGGTGCGAGATCTCCAGACGCGTCTGCGCGCGCACGGCCTCAACGTGTCGGTCGACGGCCAGTTCGGCCCCGGCACCGCCAACGCGGTGCGCACCTTCCAGTCGTGGAAGGGCCTCGGCGTCGACGGCGTCGTCGGGCCGCGCACGTGGGCTGCGTTGCGCGCCGCGCCGTCAGGCAACCCGCCGCCCGCGGGCACGCCCGTCACCGGCTACGTCAACGGCCGCCCCGTCAGCATTCGCGTGTCGAGCATCGGTGACGGCCAGACGCTCCGCACCGACGCCGCCGCTCGCTACAACGCGATGAAGGCCGCCGCCGCGCGCGCTGGCATCCACCTCAAGGCGAACTCGGGCTTCCGCACGATGGCGCAGCAGCGCTACCTCTACAATTTGTACATCTCCGGTCGCGGCAACCTCGCCGCGCGCCCCGGCTACTCGAACCACCAGAACGGCATCTCGGCCGACATCAACGTGCCCGGTGGCTACGGCGGCGCGACGTACCGGTGGCTCAAGAACAACGCGCGCAGCTTCGGCTTCGTCAACGACGTCGGCGGCGAGCCCTGGCACTGGACGTTCAAGGGCTGAGCCTTCACGGCGTGGAGTCGACGCACCCCACGCACTGCCCGTTGTCACACAGGCCCGTGCTGCACTCGAACGGTGCAGCGCACGGCTCTCCGGGCGTCTTCAACGTCGCGCAGACGCCGCCATCGCTGTCGAACGAGGCGGTGCAGTAGCGACCGCTCGCCAGGCCGCACTCACCACCGATGGGCGTGCAGGCCTCGTCGACGCCGCGGTACGGCTGGCACGTCGATGTCGCCGCGTCGCAGAAGAACTGCAGCGTGCACTCGTCGGTCTCGATGGTGCAGGGCGAGCCCTGGCCCACGCGCGTGACGCACACGCCGGCGTCGCCACAGCGCAGGTCGCTCTTGCACAGCGCCGAGTCGTCACACGCGCCTTGCTCGCTGACCAGGCCGCCGCACACGCCGCGCGTGCAGCGCAGCGCGCCGCGACACTCGAAGTAGCTGGTGCACGCCGCGCCTTCACCTCGCTGCGCCACGCACTGCTTCGAGCTCTCTTCGCACCACGCGCCGCGCGCGCATTCCTTCTCTGCGGTCTCGCTGCCGGTCGCCGCGCACGAGCTGCCCACGGCCACCGGCGTGATGCACACGCCGTCATAGACGTACGCGCCCGCGACGCAGGGCTGGCCCGACGTGGGCGTGGCGCCGACCGCTGCGCTCGGGCGGCATCGCCCCGGGCACGTCATCGAGCCGTCGCAGTACAGGCCGCCGCTGCACTCACCGTCGCTGCCGAAGCACGGCGCGTCTTGCTGCCCGAGGCCCGTCAGCACGCCTTCGCAGGTGACGAAGTCGAGCTCCGCGCACGCGATGGTTCCCAGCCGTGTCACGCAGGCCGCTGCTGCCGTCGCGTCGAAGCCGGTGCGCCCATCGGCGATGCCCGGCGGTACCGCGCCGCAGTCGAACGCAGTGAGGCTCGCTTCACAGACCGCCTGCGACTCAAAATGACCGCAGCGCTGCAGCGCGCCGCAGTACGCGCGTCGGTGACCAGCGCAGTACTGCTCCCACGGTGAGCCGGCGTCGACCATCACGCCCGCGTCGGTCCCGGCGTCGCGCGCCGCGCCTGCGTCGGCGGTGCCTCCGTCACACGCCGACGACTCACACGGCGCAGGTGGGCAAGCGCTCAAGACGAGCAGCGACGAGATGACGAGAGCGCGCATGCCGCCACCATAGCCGTGGCGGCGCGCGCGCCCTGATGAAGCGCGGGGTGGTGTCGCCTCAGCGCACCTTGCCGGCGATCATGGTGACGGCCAGCATGCCGGCGCACATCGCGAAGCACATGAGCGCGATGGTGAACCACAGCACCGCGACGATGGCGCGGCCGGTGGTGCCCTGCTGCATTTCCCTCAAGCCCCAGACCTGCAGCACCAGCGTGTAGATGGCGGCGAAGCTGCCGACGACGGGCACGACGAGCGCGAGGTTGGGCGCGTGCGCGTAGGCGATGGCGCGCGCCGTCACCGTGATGGGGTGGTTGCGCATGCCCGCGATGATGCAACCGAGGTGAATGAGGCCGACGTTCACGAAGAAGCCCAGCGGGAAGACCACGATGGTCCACGCCGTGATGGCGACCGACGCCAGCATCGGGTGGTTCCCGAACCAGCTGAAGATGTCGAAGAACGCGCGCAGGGCGCCGCCAGCGCTCCCGAGCTGGTTGCTGATGTCTTCGAACTGCTTGGCCTGCAGCCAGAAGTTGAAGGCGTTGTACGGCGCGCTGCCGATGGCGGCGACGGCGGTGACCAGCCACGCGAACCAGAAGCCGTCGCTCGCGCTGCCGTTGCGGTCGACCGTCGCCCAGAACTTCGTCGGCTCGAAGCTCGTCAGCTTCACCTGCTGCCAGAACGCGGCGACGAGGCCCAGCTCTTCGCGGCGCTCCCACGGCGTCTTGCCGCGCAGCGCTTCGCCGGTCACCTGCTGACACGTCGGGCACGCGGTGCGGCCGTCGGGGTTGCACGTCGCGCAGGTGAAGTTGCCGCAGCGCGGGCACGTGGCCCCCGCGTACTCGGTGGGGTGAAGGACGCAGGTCGGGTTGGTCATGGCTTTCCTGGCAGCGTGAGAATGAAGGTGGTGGCGCCCGGCTTCGAGTCGAGGCGCAGCGTGCCGCGGTGCGCTTCGGCCAGCTTCTTCGCCAGCGGCAGCCCGAGGCCCGTGCCTTTTTCCCGCGTGGTGAAGAAGGGCTCGAAGATGCGCGCCTGCACGTCAGCGGGAATGCCGGGGCCTTCGTCGTGCACCGAGAGCTCGTACTCGCCGCCGAGGCTGCGGCCGCGCAGCGACACCGTCTGCCCCGACTGGCTCACCTGCACCGCGTTCTTCACGAGGTTCACCAGCGCGCTCGTCATCAGGCTGGCGTCGACCTCGACGTGGCCCGCGTCGGCCTCGACGGTCAGCTTCACCCCTCGCGCCGCTGCTTCGCCCGCGAGGTGTTGCGCCGCCCCGTCGAGCAACGCGCGCGCGTCGACCGTGGCGAGCTGCACGCGCTGCTCTTTGGCGAACGCGAGGAAGTCTTCGACGATGCGCTTCAAGTACTGCAGCTCGCGGCGGATCTTCTGCAGGTGCGACTGTGCCTCGGTCACGTCGGGCTTCGCGCCGCCCAGCTCTTCGTCCAGCAGGCCGGCGAACAGCTCCATGCCGCCGAGCGGGTTCTTCACCTCGTGCGCCACGCCGCCCAGCATCAGCTTGAGCTGTCGGTCGCGGCTCTCGAGGGCCTGCCGCATCGCCTCGAGCTCGCGCGAGAGGATGCCGATTTCGCGCGTCGGCTCGGCCGTCACCTGCGTCGACAGGTCTCCTCCGCCGATGCGCAGCGCGGCGCTGACGAGGCGCTCGAGCGGCGTGGCGAGGCCGCGGCCCATCAAGACGGCGGCGACCGTCAACAGCACCGCCATCAACCCCGCGAGCGCGATGAACGCGTTGCGCAGCTGCCGCAGCGGTCCGAAGAACGCGGCGCTCCCTTCGACCGCGACGAGGCCCACCGCTTTGCCGTCGGCCAGCAGCGGCGCGTAGCCCGTCTTGTAGAGCTGCCCGTCGTTGCCTTCGAACAAGACCTGGCTCGAGCTCCGGTGGCCACCGAGCGCGCGCTCCACCTCGGCCGGGTCGCGCAGCAGCTCGGTCGCTTCTGTCATCGGCTCCAGCGGGCCGCCCACGTCGAGGCGCGCGCGGTGCTGCGCGTCGACCACGAAGATGCGGCGCACCTGCGTGCGCTCCTTCACGTCCATCAGCTGCGTGTGCAGGCTGCGCCAGGTGCGGCTGCCTTCGCCGCTCGCGTCACCGGCTTCGATGGACAAGACGCGCTCGGCTTTGAGCTGCGACGCCGCTGACGCCGCGATGGCCGACAGCGAGCGGCCCAGCTGCTCTTCCAAAACGTTGCGGCTCGCGCGGAACAACAGGAACCCGCCGATGCTCAAGACCAGCAGCGCTGGTAGCAAGAACGCCAGCAGCAGCCGTGCGCGGAGGCCCATGGTGCGAGGTCAGTTGCGAGAGACGGTTCGCTGCGCGCAGACGTCGGCGATGAGCGCCAGCGAGTCTTCGTCGAGGTTGGTGAACTCGATGCCCATGCCCGCAGGCCGCGACGCGTCGCCGGGCGGGTTGACGCGCACCACGCGGCCCATGCCCTCGATGAGCCGGTTGCCGTCGCGCAGGGTGAACTGCAGGTAGATGACGGCGCCCTGCTCGCGGGGCGTGTCGGTGCGAATGAAGATGCCGCCCGGCGAGATGTTCAGCGAGTACTCGGCGAGGAAGTCTTCGAAGCTGTCGAAGCGGAACTGCACCAGCACGTTGAGGGGCGTGCGCGGGTGTCGTCGTTTCTCTGCGCCAGGCCCTTCGGAGTCGCTCATAAGGCGGCGGGGAATGTAGCGGCGTCACCGCGCGCGCATCACGAAATCGTAGCGACATGAAGGCGCGGCGCACACACGGCTAGACTGTCGCGCATGGCGGGTTCGGCTGACTTGCTGCGGTCTGTGCGTGCCGGTGGCAGCGCAGGCACGGCTGCGGCGCGGGAGCTGGTGCGTCGCGCCCAGACCGGCGCGCTGGCGCCGACCGAGCTGCGAGAAGTGCAGAAGGCCGCCGATTCTCCCGAGCTGCGCGACGTCTTCCGCGAGGTGGCGAAAGAGGCCGGCGCGCTGACCGGCGACGGCGAGCTCGTCTTCCGCGACGTCGACACGCTGCGGCCCGACACCGCGCGGCTCACCGACGGCGCGACGTTGCCCGAGCGCTTCCTGGGCGACCTGACGTTGCTGCGCGGCCAGCTGCTGGACCACCCGGGCCTCACCGGCCAGCAGCAAGCCGAGCGGCTGTTCGCGTTCTTCGAGGCGTACGCGCAGCGCTTCGGTGAGCTCTCGCCGCAGCTGAGCGACGCCGCGCTGACGAAGGCGTTCGCGCAGTTCGAGAAGGCGCTGGAGCGCGCGAAGTTCCGCGAGGTGACGACCGACGACGGCCGCACCGGCTTTCAGGCCGCGCAGCAGATGTTGGAAGCGAAGACCCCCGAGGCGCTGCGGCAGGCGAAGCCAGCCCACGTCGACGCGCCGACCTGGAAGACGAACGCAGCGGCGCCCGACAAGTCGCTGCGCGCCGAGGTCGACACGCAGCGCCGCGCCGTCGCGTTCGATTCGTCGCAGGTGCGCGTGCAGCCACACGTGCGCACCAACGAGCTGCGCACTGAGGCCGCAGAAGCTGCAGAGAAGAAGGACAAGGCGCGCAAGAAGAGCGGCAACAAGGTGCTGGGCAGCCGCATGATGTGGAACGTGCTGCACCTGATGCGCGGTGAGGACCTCGACGACGTGGCCAAGGCCGACGCGATGACTCAACTGGCCATCGCGGCAGGGTTGCTCCTGTGTTTCGGCGCCATCGTCGTCGGCATCCTCGTGTGGCTGTAACGGCCGACGGGATGCTTGCGGGGCGCTCGGGCGTTACACTGGCTGCGAGATGCGCCGCGCGACCGTCATCCAGAACCGCAGTGACTGCGTGGTGGTGCGCGTCGGCGCCGACCGCTCGCGGCTCGTGCTGTGGAGCGTGGTGCTCGCGGCGTTCCTCGCCGTCGGCGCGCTGCCGTCGTTCGGCAGCGGGCTCACCTTGCTGTGGCTCGCGTTCGCGGCGGCGGTGGTGCCGACGCTGGTCATCCTGCTCAAGCGCTTCGCGCACCGCGTCGACCGGACCCTGGTGCGCACGCAGGGCCGGTTGTTGCTCGACGGCGAGCCGCTCGACATGGCGCGCGTCGAGCTCCGCGTCTTGAACTGGCCGTTCACCAGCGTGCCCACGGGCTACGCGCTGTCTCTGTGGGTGATGACGGCGTCGGGCCCTGAAGACGTGCCGGTGGGCCAGTTCCCCACCATGCTCGAGGCCACGTCGCTCTCGGGCACGCTCGAAGAGTTCGTGCAGCGCGCGAACGTGCGCAGCCCCGTCACCTTCCGCTGAAGGTTGCGTTGTCGGCCAAAGCGCGCTCACCTCGCGCGCTTCATGGCTCGCGACGAGGCAGTGAGGGATCTGGTCGAGCGGCTCGAGTTGCCGTTCAACCAATTCGGCGTCGACCCCTACGGCATCTCAAAGAAGCACCTCACGGTGGCCTTCAATGCGTTGGGGTTTCTGTACCGCCGGTATTTCCGCGTGAAAGCAGTGGGCATCGAGAACGTGCCCGCGCGCGGCCGCGCGATGTTGGTGGGCAACCACTCGGGCGGCTACGCCATCGACGGCGCGATGGTGTTGACCAGCATGCTGCTCGAGATGAACCCGCCGCGCCTCGCGCACAGCATGGCCGAGAAGTTCATGAACAAGCTGCCGGTGTCGAGCTTGTGGAGCTCGCGCACGGGGCAGCTGACGGGCTTGCCCGAGCACGCCGAGCGGCTGCTGCAAGATGACCGGCTGTTGATGGTCTTCCCCGAGGGCGCGAAGGGCACCGCGAAGCTCTTCAAGGAGCGCTACTCGCTGGTTGATTTCGGCACGGGCTTCGTGCGGTTGGCGCTCAAGACGAAGACGCCCATCGTGCCGCTGGGCTTCGTGGGCGGCGGCGACGCGGTGCCCACCATTCACAACTCGCGCACGCTGGGGAAATTGATGGGCGTGCCCTACGTGCCGGTGACGCCGTACGGCGTGGCCGCGCCGCTGCCCGCCAAGCTGGTGGTGCACTACGGCAAGCCGATGCGCTTCGAAGGCACGGGCGACGAAGAAGACGCGGTGGTGAAGGGCTACGTCGATCAGGTGAAGGCGGCCATCGCCTCGCTCATCGAAGCGGCGCGCGCCGATCGCCGCGGAGAGCAGGGGCGCACATGAAGGTGCTCATCGTCGGAGTCGGTGGCGCCATCGCGCGGCAGGTCGCGCTGGTGTTGCGCGAAGCAGGGCACACCATCATCGGCATGGATCGCCGCCCGTGGTTCGAGGCGCCGAAAGACGTCGCGGTGCATGAGGTCGACATTCGCAAGCGCGCGGCGGAAGACGTGTTCCGCACCACGCGGCCTGACTGCGTCGTGCACATGGCGACGGTGAACGCGTTGTCGGCGGGTGGCGAGGAGCGCGCGCGCATCAACCTCGGCGGCACGCAGGCGGTGTTCGCGCACTCGGCGGCGCACGGCGTGAAGCACGTCGTCGTGGTGGGCCGGCACACGTACTACGGCGCGTCGGCCGACTCGGCGCTGTACCACACGGAAAATGAGCCTCCGCAGGGCATCGGCAGCTTCCCGGAGCTCGCCGACCTCGTCGCCGCCGACCTCTACGCGTCGAACATGTTGTGGCGCGACGTGAAGCTGACGACGACGGTGCTGCGCATGGTCTACACGCTCGGGCCTTCGCGCTCGGGGACGCTGTCGAGCTTCCTGCGCGGGCGCCGCGTGCCGATGGTGTTCGGCTACGACCCGCTGTTCCAGTTCCTCGACGAGAGCGACGCGGCGCAGGCCATCGCGGCGGCGGTCGAGAAGCGGCCGCGCGGCGTGTTCAACGTGGCCGGGCCTTCGCCGGTGCCGCTGGGCACCATCGCGCGCGAGACGGGGCGCACCGTGGTGCCGGTGCCGGAGGTCGTCTTGCAGTCGCTGCTGGGCCGCTTCGGGTTGCCGAACCTGCCGAAGGGCGCGCTCGAGCACATCAAGTACCCCATCGTGGTGGACGGCGCGGCGTTCCGCGAGGCGACGGGGTTCGTGCATCAGCTGAGCGAGGTCGAGACGCTGCGGCGGTACCGGCGCATCAGCCCGGTGTGAGCCGAATTGCCGGCCCCGCGGCTCAATGCACGGGAGGCTCGTGATGCGGAAGCTGCTGGTGAGCGCGTTGGTGCTGTCGACGCTCGGGTGCGAGGGCCTGATTGTGCTCCCCGAGGGCGCGGAAGTGCCTGGAACGACTGGTGTTTCGACGCCCGGGATGCCCGGCACCCCTGGGACTCCCGGCACGCCGGTCGTTCGCGGCGCGGTGCCGGTGCCGTTCATGTGTGCGGCCGACCAACAGCCCGACGAGCTGCCGCTGCGGCGCCTCTCGCGCACCGAGTACGTCAACACCGTACAGGCGTTCACCCGCGCCGCCCTGTCGCAGTCGTCGAACGCTGCGCTCACGGCGCTGGCCCCGACGCTGAACGCCGTGCCGAGCGACTCGCGCGTGCGCCCCGGCGGCGACACCCACGGCGGCTACACGCGGCTCGACCAAACCACGCAGCAGGCCACCGTCGACGCGACCTACGACGTCGCCGTCGCGCTCGCTCGCCAGGCGACGAACAGCACCGCGCGCCTCACCGAGCTGATGGGCGCGTGCGCGACCGACAGCAACACCGGCAACGACGCCGCCTGTCTCGGCGCGCTCGTCGACAAGCTGGGGCCGCTCGCGCTGCGCCGCGCGCTGACGCCGGAAGACCGCGCGTTCTTCGTCGCCACTGCAGGCACGACGCCCGTCGCTGCCGACGCTGTCGCCGATGTGCTGGCAGTGATGCTCTCGTCGCCGGGCTTCCTGTACCACCTCGAGTCGGGCGCCGACGTGGTGAGCGGCGACCGCTACACGCTCGACGCGTACGAGCTCGCGGCGCGGCTCTCGTACCACTTCTGGCAGGCGCCTCCTGACGACGCCCTGCGCGCGGCAGCGGCGTCAGGTGCGCTGCTGCAAGACTCGGAGTACCGCGCTCAAGTCGACCGTCTCGTGCGTGACCCGCGCGCCGAGGCCGTCATCGACGACTTCTTCGCGCAGTGGTTCCGGTTGCACGAGCTGGGCTCGCTCACCTCGCGCGTGGGCACGCCTGTGTACGACGCTTTCGCTGGTGCCAACGCGCCGAGCGCCACGCTGCGCGAGCGCATGTTCGACGACGTGTTGGCCGCCGTGCGGTGGAACGTGCGCAGCGGCGCCTCGCTCGACGCGCTGCTCACCGACGCGCGGCAGTTCAGCACCGACGCCGAGCTCGCTTCGCTCTACGAAGCGCCCGCGTGGGACGGCGTAAGCGAGCCCGCGCGCCTGCCCACCACGCGCAGCGGCCTGCTCACTCGCGCCGCGTTCCTCGCCAACGACAGCGCCAACACGCGGCCGGTGATGAAGGGCTACCGCATTCGCAACGCGCTGCTGTGCGACACCATCTCGCCGCCGCCGCCGGGCCTCGTCATCACCACGCCGGAGCTCGACCCGCACTCCACCACGCGCCAGGTCGTCGCCAACCTCACCGAGCAACCGCGCAGCAGCTGCCTCGGCTGTCACACTGCGTTGAACCCGCTCGGCTACGCCAGCGAGGGCTTCGACGCGCTGGGCCGCGCGCGCACGCACCAGCAGCTGTTCGACGCCGACGGCATGCCGACGGCCGCGCCCGCCATCGAGACGGCCGCCATCCCGCGCATCGAGTTCGACGACGACACCGAGTACGCCGACATCGGCGCGGTGACCCAGCGCATCGCCGACAGCCGCCGCTTCGACTCGTGCTTCGCGCGCCAGTACTTCCGCTTCGCGTTCCGCCGCGCCGAGAGCACCACCGCCGACGCCTGTGCGCTGCGCGCCCTCGACGAAGCCGCGCGCGGTGGCTCCTTGTTCGACGCCGTGTCGGCCGTCGCCTTCCTCCCCGAGTTCAAGAGCCGCCGGCTCACCCCGTGATCCCATGAGCCTCTCTCGCCGCCAGCTCCTCGCCGCGCTCTCGTCGCTCCCCGTGGTGCCCGCGTTGCTCAGCACGCGCGCCCACGCGCAGGCCACGCCGATGCCGAAGTTCTACGTGCACTTCTGCACCGGCCACGGCGCCATCTGGAACGCCAACATGTACCCGCAGGTCGCGTCGCCGGTGACGCAGATGTACGGCGGCCGCACGGTGCGTCGTCAGCCGTTGTCGCTGTCGGTGGCGAACGGCCGTGCGTCGCTCTCGCGTGTCTTGAGCGGCGCGTCGGGCGTCTTCACGCAGGCCATCGCCAACAAGATGAACATCATTCAGGGGCTCGACTGGCCGTTCTACCTCGGGCACCACACCGGCGGTCACCTCGGCAACCTCGCGCGCAACGACGGCAACAGCGGCGCTGACGGTGACGGCGCCATCGTCGCGCAGCACCCGCGCGTCACCATCGACCAGCTCATGGCGTGGAGCCCTGAGTTCTACCCGTCGCTCGCCGGCGTGCGGCAGCGCGTGATGCACATGGGCGATCGCCTCAGCTACGTGTGGGCCAACCCGGCGACGCGCTCTGGCGGTGTGCAGGAGTTCGCCGGCAGCCGCGACAGCCACGAGTGGTACGACCGCCTCTTTCCGCCCGGCACCACCACCGGTGGCCCCGCGCCGCGTGCGCCCGCCGTCAACCGCGTGCGCGAGGACTACCAGCGCCTCATCGACTCGGAGCGCCGCATGTCGCGCGCCGATCGCCAGCGCCTTGAGCAGCACGTGCAGCGCCTCGACGAGCTGGGCCGGCGCCTGAACGTCACCGTCGGTGCGGGCTGCACGCAGCCGCCGCGCACCTCGCAGAGCAACCACTCGCGCTTCGGTCGACCGTACGTGGGCGACTACGACATCAACCCCACCAAGCAGGCCGGCTCGTCGCAGATGCTGAACGACCTCATCGTCTCGGCGTTTTCGTGCGGCCTGTCTCGCGTCGCGGTGCTGGGCGCCGACTCGACGTTCACCGACTACGCGGGCGACTACCACCAGGAGGTCGCGCACCGCGCCGAGCAGCTCGCGCCCGCAGGTGACAACCAGACGCCGTCAGACCCGCAGTCCATCCTCGCGGGCGGCAACCAGCGCTTCTTCGAGAACGTGCTGCTCGACCTCGTGGCCAAGCTCGAAGCCACGCCCGACGGGCAGGGCGGCACGCTGCTCGACCACTCGCTCGTCGTCTGGTCGCAGGAGAGCGGCAACATCACGCACAACACCTTCTCGGTGCCGGTCATCACCTTCGGCGGCGCGGGCGGCTACTTCTCGACGGGCAACTACGTCGACTACCGCAACACCGCGCTGACCTACGACGCCAACAGGTCGGAGCGTGAACACCCGGGCCTCTTCATGCACCAGTGGCTGGGCATGAGCTTGCGCGCGATGGGCGTGCCGTCGGCGCAGTGGGCCGAGTCGAACCATGGCGGCTACGGCTACCGACACGCCAACGTGAACTGGGGCAACTTCACCACCGCGCAGGGCTACCCTGACTCGCTGTGGAACACCGCGGGGCAAGACCTACCGTGGCTCAAGGCCTGAACCGCACCGCGCGGCCTGCGCTGCGCCTCGCCGACGGCTTGATGGCCGAGGTGGCGTTGGTGCGCGCCGCCAAAGACGGCGACCAGGCCGCGTGTCAGGAACTCTTCCTGCTCTGCGCTGGCGAGCTGACGCGCTGGGTGTCGCGCGTGGTGCTGGGCGCCGACGACGCGCAGGACATCGTGCAGGACACGTTCGTCGACGCCTTCACGCAGCTGCGCAAGCTGGAGCAACCCGAGTCGTTCCGCGCGTGGCTCCGCAGCATCGCGTTGACCCAGGTGCGTCGCCGTTTCCGGAAGCAGCGCTTGCTGCGGCGGTTGGGCTTCGCCGACGTCGAGCCGGTGGCCCTCGAGACGCTCATCAGCGCCGACGCGCCGCCGGAAGTGGTGACGGAGCTGCGCCAGGTGGCGTCATTGCTGCGCTCGTTGCCGACCGACGAGGCCCTCGCGTTGGTGCTCAAGCGCGTCGAGGGCTACCGCCTCGAGGAGATCGCCGACGAGCTCGGCTTCTCGCTGGCGACCGTGAAGCGGCGGCTGGCCGCGGCTGAGCAGCGATTGCATGCGTTGCAGGAGGAAGCGTCATGAACCAACGACCGCTCGCCGATTTCGTGGCGCCGCCGGAGGTGCCGTCGACCCAGCTGCACGCCGAGTGGCACGAGGTGCGCCGTCGCGTGCGTCGCCGCCGACAGCTGAAGCTCATCTCTGCGCTGTCTGTCGCGCTGGTCATCATGGGCGTTGGCCTCGGCGTGGTTCTGCGGCCGACCCACGAGACCATCGACGTGGGCGCGGCCATCGCCGGCGCGTCGCAGACCGTGTGGCTCAAGGAAGGCTCTTCCATCGTCACCGCGCCGCAGACCGAGCTGCACGTGCTGCGCGCCGACGCGGCTGACGTGCGCCTGGTGGTCGAGCGTGGCGCCGCGACGTTCGACGTGACGAAGAACGTGAAGCGTCGCTTCGTCGTCGAAGCGGACACCGTCGAGGTGCTGGTGGTGGGCACACGCTTCACGGTGCGCCGCGAGGCGCGCGAGGTGGGTGTTGAGGTCGAGCGCGGCGTCGTCGAGGTGCGCGATGGCGACCAGGTGCTGCGCCTGACCGCGGGCCAGAAGTGGTCGCGTGCCCTGGCGCCGCGCGCAGCCGTCGCGCCGACGCCGGACCTCGCGCCCGAGCCGCTCGATGACGTGCAGCCGCTGACGGGTCGGCCGCCAGAGCCGCGCGCGGTGCGCCGTGTGACGAAGCGGGAGACGCCGACGAGCGCAGGCCCCAGCGCGGTGACCCCGGAGGTCGAGCCCGAGCCCGCGCCAGAAGTTGAACCGCCGCCGCCCGCGCCGGTCGAGCCGAACGCCGGTGACGTCTTCGCGGAGGCGATGCGAGACCGCGCCGCGGGGCGCTCGAAGGCGGCGGTGCTGGGCTTTCAGCAGGTGTGCGAGCGCTGGCCGCAGAGCGCGTACGCGCCGATGAGCGCCTTCGAGTGGGGACGCCTGGCGCTCGACGCGCTCGATGACCCGCGCCAGGCCGCGCGCGCGTTCGAGCGCACGTTGGAGATCGCCAGCTCGCCGCAGCTCGTGGAGGACACTTTGGCGCGCCTCGCCGAGGCCTACGCGCGGTATGACGTCGCCTCCTGTCGCCGGGTGCAGGCTGAGTACCTGCGGAAGTTCCCCGGCGGTCCGCATGCGCGAGGCGTGAGCAAGGCGTGTCCCCCCTGATTCTGGCGCTGTCGATGTCGCTGACGGCCACGGCTTGCGTTGGCGGCGACGACGAAGTGCCCACGCAGCTCGTCGGTTGGTCTGAAGCCGACGCGGCGTGGCTCGCGCAGGAGCTCTCGCGGTGGATGGGCGAGCGGGAGCGCACGCGCTGTGACGGCGCCCCCGGCCTCACGTTGGAGCTGGCGGAGCTGGAGGTGCGCGTGCGCTTCGAGTTCAAAGGCACGACGCGCGTGCGCACGCTGCCCCGCGCCGGGCCCGTCGATGAGCTGCTGCGGTACCAGAGCGCCGCGACGGCCGAAGAACTCGTGCGCTCGACGTGGGAGGCCCCGCCGCCGCCGCGCTTCGCGGTGCTGGCGCGAGGCGCTGTCTTTCCCACCGTCGTCGGCCCGGTGATGGGTGGTGGCTCCATCGGCGCCGCCGTGTGCGCGTTGCCGTCGTTGTCGTTCGAGCTCCACGCCGGCGCGGCGGTGCTGGGCGCGACGTCGTTCGCGGAGACCGCCAGCGTCACGGGCTCGCTCTTCAGCGGCACCGCGTCGGTCTCGTGGCTGCCGCTTCGGCTGGGTGTGTTCCGCGCGGGGCCGCGTGCGTCGGCGCAGGTGGGCGCGCTGTCGCTCGAGGTGCGCGGCGCTGAAGGCGAGACCGCCAGCGGCGTGGTGCCGTGGGTGTGGCTCGGCGGCGGCGTGTCGGCGGGCGTCGAGTTCAAGCACCTCTCGCTGCTGCTCATCGGCGAGTTCGGCGCTGCGGTCGCGGGCGGCGCCGTGTTGCTCGAAGGCGTGCCCACACTGCGGCTGCGCGGCCCGTCGGGCATGGCGGCGCTGCAAGCGGGGTGGTCATGGTGAGGCTCTTCGTCGCCGTGCTGCTGCTGCAGCACTTCGAGGTGGTGTCTGACTGTGGAGGCGCCAACGCGCCGCCGGTCAACGACGCGCCCGGCACGCAGCTGTCGCTCGGCAGTTTCCACGGCTGTCGCGTCGACGCGGGCGAGGTCTCGTGCTGGGGCGCGAACGATCGCGGTCAGCTCGGCCTGGGGACGTCGGGCGGCGCGGAGCTGAGCGCGAAGCCCGTCTCGCTCGACGAGCCCATCGCGCAGCTCGCCGCAGGTGAGAACGCCACGTGTGCGCGCACTGTCACGGGGCGCGTGTGGTGCTGGGGCGACAACGGCGGCGGTCAGCTCGGCCGCGTGGAGCCCGCGTTCAGCGCCACGCCCGTCGAAGTGTCGGTGCCGGTGCCGGTCGCGGCGCTCTCGTTCTCGTCGAACTACGCGCTCGCGCTCGGCAGCGACGGGCGGCTCTTCGGCTGGGGAAACAACCTCGAGGGCGTGCTCGCGCGCGGTGACGAGCGGCCGACGTCGGGGAACGAGGTGCAGCCGGTGCTGCGCGCGGCGTTCGACGTGAAGTTCAAGGCCGTGTCGGCCGGGCAGGGTCATGCGTGCGGCATCGACGTGTCAGACGCGCTCTGGTGTTGGGGCCGCAACACCGGGCAAGAGACGGGCACCGGCAGCGCTGAGATGCAGCTGCGCGCGCCGACGCGCGTGATGGAAGGCGTGCAGTCGGTGTCGGCGGGCGCCTTCGGGACCTGCGCGATGCGCGACGGTCAGCTGCTGTGTTGGGGCGACATGCCCATCGACGACTTCGGTCAGTCGCTCACGCAGCCGACGCCGACGGTGATGTCGTTGGGCGGCGCGGCGGCACGGCAGGTCGACGTGATGTGGTTTCACGGCTGCGCCAGCACGGTCGACGACCGCGTCTTCTGTTGGGGGCGCGGCATCGAAGGGCAGCTCGCGCTCGGCAGCAACGAGCCGTCGGCCACGCCGCGCGAAGTCACCGGCGACGTGGCGTCGGTGACGGTGGGCTGGTTCTTCACCTGCGTCACGCGGCGCGACGGCGTGGTGGCCTGCGCCGGCGCCAACGAGGTCGGTCAGCTCGGGCTCGGTGACACCAACCGCCGCAGCACGCTGACGCCGCAGTAAGCGGTGCGTTTCGCGTTGGCGATCGCACCCACTTCCGCATACACGCGCCGCTGTTTCGGGGGCCGCAGTTCACCATCGGGGGAGATGGGGAGTTGTCGCCGTGAGCCAGTACGACGCGTTGGCCCAGCTGAGCGAGCAGACGGTGCATTCACCGCTGCGCAAGTTCTACGAAGAGCACACGCTGTTTCACGCGCTGGGCGACGTCGAGAAGCTCTCGGTGTTGGACCTCGCGTGCGGCACGGGCATCTACTCGCGCAAGCTGCACGAGCGCGGCGCGGGGCGCGTCGTCGGCGTCGACAACTCGGAGGGCAAGATCTCCTACGCCAAGCACCTCGAGTCGTCGGAGGCGCGCCGCATCGAGTACCTGGTGCGCGACGTGAGCGACCTCGGCGACGTCGGCCGCTTCGACCGCGTGCTCGCTGCGTACCTGCTCCACTACGCGCCCACGCGTGACGCGCTGTTCGCCATGTGCCGCAACATCCGCGCGGCGCTGCACGACGGAGGCCGCTTCGTCACCGTGTGCGTCAGCCCCGACCTCAACCTGTCGGACCCCGGCTACTACTTGAACTACGGCTTCCAGCTCTCGGGCGGGCACGCCGACGGCGAGCAGCTGACGCTGGAGATCGTGCTGCCCGGCATGGAGACCAGGCTCTTCGCGCACCGCTGGTCGAAGGAGTCGTACGAAGAGGCGCTGCGCGCGGCCGGCTTCGGCGACATCACGTGGCACGCGCCGCAGTGCGCGCCCGAGGGCTTCGAGATCTTCGGTGAAGACTTCTGGGCCGACTACCTGCGCACGCCGCACGCCGTGGTGCTGTCGGCGCGCGTAGCGTGACTCACTTCCGCAGCTTCGCGAGGCGCGTTCTGGCCAGCGGGGTCACGTCGTTGAGGGCGTCTTGCGGCACCAGCGGTTTGACCTGCGCGTAGAGCCGCATCGCTTCGTCGGTGAAGCCCAGCCGCTCGGCCTGCACCGCGAGCGCGAAGGTGAGGAACTGGGTGTCGACCGTCGACGGCGGACGCGCGGCCCAGAAAGCGTCGACCGAAGCCGCGAAGTCTGCGGGGGCACCCACCAGCGCCTCCAACACCACGCGCGTGCCGACGCTGCCGAAGTTGGCGTCGAGCTCCGCGGCCTCTCGTGCATCGACCAGCGCGTCGGGCCACAACGCTGCATCTGAGAACACCGCTGCCCACGCGAGGTTGTTGAGCTCGTTGGAGCGCTCGACGCCTTTGAGCTGCGCCCGCGCGGCCTGGCGCGCACCGGTGAAGCAGGCCGTCTTGCCGAGCCGCAGCGCCACGTCACACGCGCTGGCCTGCAGCGCGTCGGCGTCGTTCACCAACGTCTCGGCGAGCGCGAAGTCACCCCGCAGCCGCGCGAGGTCGAAGCGGAGTTGTAGATCGGCTGGCAGGCGCTCAGCCGTCGCACGCGCGTCGTCGGGCCACCCCCACGCGTGCTGCAACATCGCCACCTCGCGCCGCACGTCGTCACCGAAGTGCAGCCACTTCGCGACGCGCGCGCGGAATGCGGGCGAAGGCGGCCGCACCGGTGGCTCGGCGAGCGCGCTCAACAGCGCCTTCACCACGACCGGGCCGGGCGCCGACGCAGGGTTCGGCATGCGCGCCGCACGCGCCGCCACCAGCACCCGCAGCGCGTCACGCAACGAGGCCTCGTCGTCGCCGTCGAGCGCCTTGGCGATGGCGGTGAGGCTCGCGGCGGCTTCCTGTTGCGGCGACGCACGCCACGACCCATCGGCGCTCTTCTTCAGCAGCACGATGAACGCAGGGTCCGTGGGGCGGCCGAAGCGCACCCAGCGCTCGTTGACGCCGCGGGCCGTCTCTTCGACGTCGCCAGCCAGCAGTTGGTCGAGACCGAGATCGCTCAACGCGCCACGCGGAGGCAGCAACCTGCTGCTCACGCCGACCTTCGCCGCTGGCACCCGCGTGCGCAGGCCGAACCGGTGGGCCAGCACTTCACTGGCGACGTGGACGGCGTTGGTGGCGTCGAAGGCCATCGTCTCGTGGCGCTTGAGCGGCGTCTCGACCTCTTCGTAGCGGCGCAGGCGGCGCAGCTGCTCGTCGGTCAACGTCGTGCCGTGCTTTCGCTGGGCCTCTCGGGCGCTGGCCACGAGCTCGGGGGGCCACTTCACGTCTTCCAGGTTCACGTTGGTGAGCAACCACCACGCCACTGCCGTCCGCAGCGTGCGTGCCTCCTGAAAGTGCGCGTCTCCGGTCACGCGCCGTACGGCGGCGGCGGTCACCAGCGCGGGCGCGTCGTGCAACTCGAGCCAGCGCTGGCGCGCCTCGACGTCGTGCGGCGAGAGCGTGAGGAGTACGTCGATGGCGCGCAGCTGCTCGTCTCGGTTCTGAAGCAGCGTGCCCCGGCCCAGGGAATCGACTCGAAGCGCCTCGATCAGCGCTCGCCACGCGAGAGGTGACCGCGGGCTCTTCTTTGTCGCTTCCCGGGCCTTCGCCAGCGCAAGGTCTGGGAGCCCGGCCCACGAGGCCACGCGAGCGCTCGACGAGGGGTCTTTGACGCTCGTCGTACCGGTGCGCCGCGCCGCGATGACGTTGATGTCTTCCAGCTTCAGCGGCGGCAGCGAGGCCCACGCGCTCCACGCGCGCTGGAGCGTCGCCTGGTCCTTCACCGGTGCCAGCGAGCGAGTGACGCGAACGCTCCGCGTCACCACCACGCGGCGCTCTCCTCGCGTGATGCTGCGCGACCACTCAAGCCCAGGCGCTTCGCCGGTCAGCGAAGCGGCAGCGTCGAGGTCGAAGCCGTCAGGCAGCTCGAGCGTGACGGTGCTGCGCACGGTGCGTGGCGAGCCCAGCTCCAGCTGGTCACCGCGCGGCCTCTTCAGCCGTTCCTCGAGCGGGGTGAGGTCGCAGACCCGCTCGAGCCTCGGCTGCGGCACTTCTCCGCGCGACGTGCCAGCCATCAGGGAAGGAAGGTCGGTGAGCGTGAACTCGCCAGGTTCGTTGCTCGTTACGGTGTACGCGCCGAGCTCTTCGCGGCGCCGAGCGGCGATTCCCGTGCGGAAGAAGGGGTGACGACACGGGCCAGTCGTCGAAACCCGTTCGGTCCACGTGGCGGCGCCGTTGTCGGACCAGCTGACCGTGGCGTCTGACGTGAAGGTCGCGCAGTCGGTCTTGCCGCCGCCGGTCCGCAGCACGTCTTTCGGGCCGTTCATCGCCACGCCAACGCGGTTGAGCAGCCGGTCGGAACACAAGGGCGTGATGGCGCCGTCGACCTCGAACCATTCGCCGATGCCGGCCACGTACACCGTCGGCGTGGGCGAGCTGAGGAGCCATGGCAGCGCTTCAAGAAGCTGCGCGCCGTCGTCGGAGACGTTCACGAGGGTGGCCTCCACGCCGCCGACGCGCAACGCTTCGACGAAGGTGGTCGCCAGCATGTTTGGCTCGAGCTTCAGGGCCTCGACGGCGCCCCGCACCTCGTCGACGCGCGCAGCGATGGTCCCCGACCGGTGCTCCGAGATGGCCTTCGCGAGCGCTGGCGGCAGCTGTGGCGCAACGACGAGCTTCTCTCTGACCGCACGCCACGACGGCGCGCAGCTGAACGCCGCCGAGGCGTTGTGGTCGTGAACGAACTCCAGCGTCACCCTGGCGACGTCGCCGGCCGAGGGCGTGACCAGCTTGCCGTCGGGGCCGAGCAGCCGGCAGCCGAGCGCGCGCGGCCAGCTCGCGGTGATGCGCACCTTCTGGCCGTACACCACGTCGTCGAGCATGGCGGGCAGCCCGCGCTGCGACCACGTCGCGCCATTGGTGCGCTGCTGCAGCGGAGGAAAGAAGAGGAGCTGGTCGCCCGCGCGAACGCCCGCGTAGTCGATGTGGTCTGTCGCGTCGGGGCCGATTTGGATTCGTTGTGCGTCGCGAACGATGAAGACCTCTGTGCCGTTCGCGCGCCGGTCGTCGTCAGACAAGCTGGCGAGCTTCGACGGGTCCTGAATCACCGCGCTGGCCGAACGCGAGAACCACTCCTCGCCGCCGGTGCGAATCTCAATCCTGTACTCCTGAACCGCTTGCGGCGTCGTCGCCGCGAGCACCACCACCATCCACCACGCCGCCATGTGTGCTCCTCGTTCTGGGTCCTGCACGTCATACACGGCTGTCGCCGCGCGTGACTCACTTCGGCTGCTTGATGCCCGGCGTCTCAGTCTTCGGCGTGCCGCGGATGACGTCGATGATGAGCTTGCGCTTCTTCTGCACCACGTCGCGCCGCTTGCCGTCGAGCAGCGTGTCGGAGTCGGTGTACGCGTCGCGCAGGTTGCGATCTTCCTCGAGGTCTTCTTCGTTGCGCAGCGTCAGCTTCACGCGGCCCAGCTGACGGGCCAGCGTCAGCGCCTCGGCCTCTTCGGGCGTCAGCAGCAGCGTGATGTTCGTGTAGTCGCGGTCTCTCGCGTCGACGGTCTCTTCAGGCAGCGTGCCGGTCAGCTTGCCGGTGGCCAGCACGCGCACCTTCTGGAACAGGGTGACGGCGCGGCGCTCGACCTTCACGTCGCGCTCCTTCATGGGGAACGTCACGACCACGTCGACGAGGTCGCTCGGCTTGACGGCGCGGCCCACCGCCGACACCGCGGTCGTCTCGATGGTGTACGCGCGGCCGCGCTTGCTGACGCGGTTGCTCAAGCGGTCGTTCATCACGCGCATCGAGACCAGCTGTGAATAGAAGAGCGGGTCACCCATCTGCACCGCGACCGCGAGGCGCTGGTCGATGACCATGTTCATCGCCTCGGCGCTCACCACGCCGCTGCCGTGAAACGGCTCCGGCACCGACCGCAGCGCGATGTTCTCGACGGTGATGATGTCGCCGACGCCCATGTCTTCGGCGGCCACCACCACCTGCGTCAGCTGCCACGACGAGCGCGCCTGCTTCTCGACCGCGAACATCGACACCGACCAGGTGAGGAGCCCGATGAGCCCCAGGCCCACCGCGATGAAGAGCGGCTGCGAGCCGCGGAAGCTCAAGCCGTCGAACCAGCCGCGCGCAGGCGCCGGCTTCACCAGCCCGCCGACGCGCGTGTCTTCGTCTTCGACCGCGAGCGCCGCCGCGGGAATGGGCAGCACGCGCGTCTCGACGGCCGCCGAGATGGGCAAGCTGATGGTCGGCCGGCCCAGCATCGACTGCTCGGCCTGATGCTGCAGCGCCAGCGCCGGCACCTTCGCCATCGTGGGCGCGACGTCTTCGTCGAGCGCCGGCGCGTCCTTCGTCACCTCCAGCTTCGAAGGCATCGGCGGCTGCTTGAGGTTCTTCCCGCTGTCGCTCGGCAGCGGCTGCTGACGGCCGCTGCGGCTGGTCTCACCGACGACCTTCTTGCGGCTGTCGCTGCGGCCGCTGCGCTCGCTCTCACCGGGCTGCGGCACCGGGCGCGCGGGCATCGGCGGGAACTTGCCGCTCTTGCTGCTGGCGCCTTCGTTCCACGGAACCATCGGCACCTGGCCCTTCGCTTCGACGGGCAGGTCGGTCGCGGCGATGGTGCGCACCTGCGGCTCGAACGGGTTGGGGCCGACGGGCTGCGGCGGCTTCACCGTCTCGACGCCGGGCTCGGTGCCGACCTCCGTGCCCACCGACGTCTCGTCTTCGAGCGTGAAGGGCTTGATGGCGTGGCCGCCGAGGCCGCCGCCTACCTGCGGCAGCTCCTGAAACGTGCCGGCCGACGACGTTTCGGGCGCGGCTGCGGCGGCGGTGGGGTCGAAGCGCAGCACCGGCAGCTGCATCTCGAGCTGCGCCAGCAACGGCGGCGGCGCGCCCGAGAGGTCCCACAGGTAGCTGTCGCCCGACGACATCGCGGGCTGGCTCAACGCGCGCGCAGCAGCCTCGGCGGCGCGCTCGAGATCGGCGCGCACCTCACCGCTCGACGCGCCAGTGACTTCCGCGAGCTCCGGGCCGGGCACGCCTTCGACGACGCGCAGAAAGAAGCGCTCGCGCGTCAGCTCGGGCAGCGCGCGCAGCCGGCTGATGGTCTGCCGCGCTTCCAGCACCGCGGCGTCTTTCGACGACAGCTCTTCGACGCGAGGGCCGGCGGCGTCGCGGGCCAGCTTGCGCGCCACCACCAGCAGGTGCGCGCCCACCTGCGCGTCGCCGACGCCGGCGAGGTTGGCGACCAACGCGTCCAGCACGCGCGGCACGAGGGCGTCGACGAGGTGGTGCGGCGCGTGCGCGAGCACCACGCCGTGCGCGAAGGGCGTCAGGTACTCACGCAGACGCTCCTGCGCCGCTGCATCTCCCGCGCGTGCGGGGCCGACGTCTTCGCGCCACTCCATAGGAAGGGCCCCATACTCGCACGGGCGCGGCGTCGTTTGCAGCGACGTCGGAGGCGTCACGCGCGCGCTTCACCGAACTCTTCTCGCTGTCAAACCTCTGGGCGTTTCGAGCCGCGAAGTGGACGACTGGCGTCACTCGCATGACAACAGCGCACACGAATGGCGGACATCATCGACCTGTCGCTCATCGCTGAATCGCGCAAGCACCTCACCAAGCTGCTCGACGCGAGAGGCCTCAACTATTTCCTCCGGCAGGACGCGCGGCGTCCGTTTCAGCTGGAGCCCAGCCGCGTGGACCTCGTGGTGCGCGCGGCCGCGAAGGCACGCCGCGAGGCCACGGGGCGCGTGCACGAGAGCGCGTTCGAGCGCGCGCGCGGCGAGGTGCGGCGCGAGCTCATTCGCCGCGTCGTCGCCGAGATGCTGCAGACCGGCCTGTGAAGGTCAGCTCGTCGCGCAGTCGACCAGCGTCGGCGTGACGGCGCGCACCAGCGCGTCGGGCGTGAGGCTGCACAGCAGCCCGCGGCGGCCCGCGTTGATGAAGAGCTTCGGCAGCGAGGTGATGCTGCGCTCGCAATAGACGGTGAGCGCCTTCTTCGTACCGAACGGTGAAGTGCCGCCCACGAGGTAGCCGGTGTGCCGCTGCGCCACCTCTGGCTTGCACGGTTGCACCGACTTCACGCCCAGCGCGCGGGCCAGCGCCTTCGTCGAGACCTGGCGATCTCCGTGCATCAAGACCAGCAGCGGCGCCTTCGTGTCGTCTTCGAAGACCAGCGTCTTGACGACGGCGTGCTCGTCGACGCCCAGCTTCTGCGACGACACGCGCGTGCCGCCGTGCGCCTCGTAGTCGTACTCGTGCAGCGTGAAGAGCACGCCGCTGGCCGAGAGGAAGCGCGTGGCGGGCGTGTCCATCGGCTACTTGGTGACGGTGCGCGTGAACTGCTGCACGCCCATGCCGTCGTAGAACGTCGCGGTGAAGCTGCGGCCGCTGATGACGATGTAGACGAAGCCCAACTCGTCAGACTGGTAGTACGCGGGTTGGTTGCGCTCGAGGTCGGTGTTCGACGCCGCGCCGCCCGAGAGAATGAGGCCGGTGTTCAACGTCGAGCCGTTGCGCGTGCACGTCGCCTGCAGCCACTGGATGTTGTGGTCGTGACCCGTGACGTAGAAATCCGCGCGGCCGCACACGCGATCTTCCACGAAGTCCTTCACGCCGGAGCCGTTGGCGATGGGCACGAACGGCAGGTCGTCGTAGCTGCCCGCGTTGCCGTGCGGCCCGTTCGACTTGTACGGGTGGTGCGCGAAGACGATCTTCCACAGGGCATTCGACGCCGGCAGCCACGTGTCGAAGTCGCTGCGCAGCGCGCTGTCCTGGCCGAACATCGAGCGGTTGGTGTCGGCGGCGAAGAACTCCACGTCGCCGATGCGCCACTTGTAGTGGTGCGAGGGCATGCGCCACTTGGGGTTCACCATCGAGTACGCGACCTGGTTGTCGCTGCGCGCGAAGTCGAAGCCGGCGCCGTCGTTGCCGTAGTCGTGGTTGCCCAGCACCGCGTAGAACGGCGCGTTCACGGTGGCGTACGGCTGCACGAACGCGGTCTGCCACTGCGCGTCGGTCGTCGACGTCACGCCTGACGGGTAGAAGTTGTCGCCGAGCAGCACAACGAAGTCGCAGACGTTCGTGTTGCAGAAGGTGCCGATGGCCTGACCGACCTGGTTCTGGCCCGTGTTGCCCTTGCCCGTGTCGCCGATGGCGATGAAGCGCACTTCCACGCCCGCGTCGACAGTGCCGGTGCCGCCGCCCGTCGTCGCGGTGCCGCCGCCAGTCGTGCCTGTCCCGCCGCCAGTCGTGCCGCTGCCGCCGCCCGTCGTCCCGGTGCCGCCGCCAGTCGTGCCGGTGCCGCCGCCCGTCGTCGCGGTGCCGCCGCCAGTCGTGCCGGTGCCGCCGCCAGTCGTGCCGGTGCCGCCGCCAATCGTTGCCGTGCCGCCGCCGGTCGTCGCCGTACCGCCGCCAGTCGAGCCTGAGCCGCCGCCGGTAGCGACGCTGCCACCTCCAGTGCCGGAGTCGGGCGTCTCGGGAACCACGGGAGGCTTGCCGCAGGACCAGGCGAAGATCGTCACCGCGGCGACCAACGGGAGGATTCGGAGCATGTGCGCCCACCTAGCATTCCCGCGAGGGCACGGGCTATGGCCGCCGCGTGAGTTCGCGCCGTGCCGCAGAGCGTCAGGTGGTCCGCGACGCGACGCGGGTGCGTGAGGTGTGGCCCGGCTTGTCGCTGCGACTGGCCGACGAGCCGCTCGCGCCGTGGGAAGCGACGGAGCGCGCGACGCGGCGGGTGGAAGGGCCTCCTTTCTGGGCGCACGCGTGGCCGGGTGGGTTGGCGTTGGCGCGCGCGGTGCTCGAGGCGCCGGCGCTCGTGCGCGGTAAGCGTGTGCTCGACTTCGCATCGGGCTGCGGGGTCTCGGCCATCGCCGCGCTGCAGGCCGGCGCGCAGGCGGTCACGGCGACCGAGATCGACGTGTGGGCATGCGCGGCGCTCGACGAGAACGCCGCGTTGAACGGCGTGCACCTCGAGGTTCGCCACGGCGACGTCATCGGCACCGACGAAGGGTGGGACGTGGTGTTGGTCGGTGACGTCTTCTACGAAGACGAGCTCTCGCGACGCGTGGCCGTGTGGCTCCGTGGGTTGGCTGCGCGCGGGGCGGTGGTGCGCATTGGAGACCCGGGTCGTTCGTTCCTGCCGATGACGTCGCTCAAGTGTGAAGCGACGTACGACTTCGCGCCCGTCGCCGCGTGGGACAGCGTCGTCGACAGACCAGCGCGCGTGTGGAGCCCTGCGTGAGCGCGGAGCTGGAGTCGCTCTGTCGCGCGTGCGGTCTGTGCTGTGACGGCACCTTGTTCACGCGCGTGCCGTTGACCGTCGATGAAGCGGTGCCTGCGGTAAAGCTCAACGTGGTGACGACGCAGACCGGTGGCCGCTACGTGCCGCAGCGCTGCGCCGCGTTGGAAGGCACGGTGTGTCAGGTGTACGCCGAGCGGCCGTTGGCGTGTCGTCGGTTCGAGTGTCTGTTGTTCGGTGCGCTGCGTGAGGGCGAGCTGTCGTTGAGCGAGGGCCTGGCAGTGGTGAAGCGCGCGCAGGACCTCGCGGCAGCGAAGCAGCCGGAGCTGAACGACTACCTCACGTTTCATTTCGGTCGGCGCGGTTGACGGCTAAGGCCTTGATGAGGGCCGTGAGCGCGGGGTCGTTGCTTCGGCCTGATGCGGTGGGCTCGCGGCACGCCACAAGGTCGGTTCAGTTGTCGTTTAAGGCTCTGGGACGACCTTTAACGACAAACGAAGTGCACGAAGCCTCGTGAACGGCGTTACCCGGTGTGTCGGGTCGCGGAGCCGACGGTGTCGTGCGGAGTGCCGCGACGAATCGCTCGACTGCCGCCATGAAGGCGCTGTTCACGCCGTGCGCATGAACACCAACCGCTGCGTCAACGCGTCGAGGTCATCGCAGCGGTAGTCACGCGGCCGCGGCGACACGCACTTCGCCACCGTGTCGCGCCACCGCGAAGGAATCGAATCCACGCCGAGCGCTGCGCCCAACAGCGCGCCCACCACGCACCCGTTGGTGTCCGCGTCGCCACCTTTCACCACCGTCGCCACGAGCGCTGTCTCGAACTCGCGCGCATGCAGGAGATGGAAGAACGCGTGCTGCAGCGCGATGCGCACCCAGCCCTGGTTCGCGCCGTCTGACACCGGCAGCTCCAGCCGCGCGGCCTCGAGCGTCGACACCACCGTCGGCGCGTGCGACCTCGCGAACTCGAGCGCGCGGTCGAACAGCTCGGGGCCGGTGCGTTCACCATTCACGGCGTCGGCGATGGTCGTCACGAACACCGCGTTGGCGTGTTGGCAGGCGAGGGCAGGGTGGCTCAGCGTCGCGTCGCGCGCGGCGAGCGCACCCAGCTCCGTTCTGTTCATGCCCACGCCGTAGAGGCCCAGCGGGCTCGAGCGCATCAACGCGCCGTTCGCTTCGGTCGTCATCGACGCGCGGGCCCGCACCTGCGCCGCGACGTCGAAGCCCTGCACCGCGCCGCCGAACGCCTGTGTCGTGGCCATGCCGCGGTCTGGCGGGTCTGACGCCAGCCACGCGCAGTACGCCGCCGCGACCTCGTCGTCGTCGTAGCCGCACTCGCGGGCGAGGCTGCGCGCGAGCGTCAACGCCAGCTCGGTGTCGTCGGTGATCTGCCCGGGCACCAGTCGGAACGGGCCGCCGCCGATGACGTCGCGCGGCCACTGCGCTTCGGCGCGCGTCGCCACCGACAGCTCGTCGAGGAACTCCACGGTGGTGCCCAACGCGTCGCCCACCGCCTGGCCCCACAACACACCGCGCGCTCTTGATGGATTCATCATCTCGACGAAAGAGTCTGCATGACTTTATTGTCGCGTTCAAGTCGGCGCGGTCGTACAGGTCGACGTCATGCAGCCCACGCAGGTGCACATCGGAGTGATGGACTCACGAAAGCCTGGGCAGGTCGTGTCGCTGCCGGTGCGCCACCTCACGATGGGGCAACGCGTCGGCCGCGGGTTGCTGCGCATGGTGATGGTGTCGTTGCCGGGCGCGCTGTTCGCGCTGTTTCCTCCACATTTCTGCGGCGCGCTCGTCGCGGTGCTCGGCGGTCCCATCGCTGGTCTGCTGGCGGCGCGCGCAGCGGCGGTCTTTGGCGGTGGCGACATCGCGTGTCCGAAGTGTGCGCAGCAGATTCCGCTGCCGGCTTCGTTGACGGGTTGGCCGGCGCGGTTTCCGTGTGCGCAGTGCCGCGCCATGGTCGAGCTGCGGCCCGGGTAGACTGTCGCCGTGAAGCGCGCCGTCGTCGTCACGTTGCTCCTGTTGGTCGCCGTAGCGATCGCCGCCGTCCTCTTGATGCAGCGCCCGCGTCGACCTCGTCCGGAAGGCTTCGACGCGCCGTGGAGTCAGCTGCCCGAGAGCCCCGAGAAGGACTGGGCCACCGACGTGCTGCGCAGCTCGACCGTGCAAGCGGCCTTCGTGCAGGCCAACGAAGGGCTGCAGCACTGCAACATGGAGCACTACCGGCTCGAGACCGGCGACGCCGTGAAGCTCGACCTGCTCTTCGAGCAGCAAGCCGACGGTATGCAGCTGATGTTCGTGCGGCTGCCGACGCGGTCTGATCTGCCCGCGCTCTTGCTGCCGTGCTTCGAGCAGGCGCTGGAAGCGACGAAGCCGGTCCCGACGCGCGACGTACCGGTGGGCACGCGCTGGCGTCTCGGCGTGCACCTGCTGATTCACCCCGCGAGCGAGCTCCCGCCAGAGCCCTGGTGGTATCGCTTCGTGCCGCAGTCCTGGCGCTCGGGTGGAGACTCGGCCATTCACATCGGGTGAGGGGCTTGCGTCGCCGCACGCAAGGTGTGATTTGGGCGCCCCATGAACCGATACCTCGTGCTGGCAGTGGTGGCTGTCGCAGCGTGTCGCAGTACTCCGTCGGCGGTGCTCGTTCGCATCGACGCCGAGACGCCCGGTGACAACTGCGCGGCGGGTGGCGTGGCGGTGCGCACCGGTACGGACGCCAGCGGCGATGGCGTGCTTGACGACGCCGAAGTGAACGCCTCGCAGACGCGCTTCGTGTGCAACGGCGCGCCGGGCGCCGCGGGTCAGCCGGGCCAGCCCGGTGACGCTGGCACCAGCGGGTTCAACGCGCTCAACCGGTTCTCAACCGAAGCGGCCGGCGCGAACTGTGCCAACGGCGGCACGCGCGTCGAGTCGGGCCTCGATCTCGACAACGACGGCGCGCTGGGCGCCAACGAGGTCACCAACACCGCGTACATCTGCAACGACGCGGCGGTCGACGACGTGTTCTACGGCAACCTCGTGGTGCGCGCCGACACCGACCTGCAACTGCTGCAGGGCAAGCGCGTGTTGGTGGGCAACCTCGAGGTGCGGCACGCGCCGGGCGGCGTGCTGACGCTCTCGACGCTGGAGATCATCACTGGCGAAGTCCGCGTCGGTGACGACTCGCAGGGCGAGTTCCGCGCGCTGACGCCGGTGCGCGAGCTGCACTTCCCGGCGCTCAAGGCCATCGGCGAGCTCCGCGTGAGCAGCAGCCCCGACGTCACCGTCCTGGACTTCCCGGCGCTGCAGCGCGCCAGCCGCATGTACCTGCTGTACCTCGACGGCGTGACGACGCTTTCGTTCCCGGCGTTGACACACGCGGACTCCATCGAGCTCGAGAGCAACGTCGCCCTGACCACGTTCAGCGCGCCGCTGCTGCAGTCGCTGCTCTCGCTCCACGTGTACGACAACACCGTGCTCACCACCTTCACGGTGTCGGCGCTCACCGAGGTGAGCGAGTACTTCGGCGTCCGCTACAACGCCGCGCTGAACGACTGCTTCGTGTGGCGTGTGCTGACGCAGATGCCCGACGAGCCGCGGTTCGGCGTCAGCGTGTACGACAACGACGTGACCGCGACGTGCGCCGCGGCCGACATCTGCTTCCCCGTGACGGCGGAGGTGCCCACGCTCACCTTCATTCGCGAGTGCGTGCGGCCCACGCCGTTCGCGGCCGCGCGGACGACCTGCCAGAGCATCGGCGTTGGTGCGGACCTGGCGTGGTTCGAGAACGCGACGGAGTGGTCGACGTTCGCCGACGCGGTCGAGCTCGGCACGCTGTCGGAAGGCTGGTTCGGCTATTCCGACGCGGCGATGGACGGCACGTGGACGGCGCTGAGTGGCTTCAGCACGTTCAACCCGGTGACTGAGCCGAACTTCTGGGCTCCTGGTGAGCCCAACGGCGGCGCGAACGAAAACGCCGCCGAGATTCTCTGGAACGGCGCCAACGACGGCGACGCGACACAACTGCGGCGGTTCTTCTGCCGCGTCCCCTGAAACACAGAAAGTAACGATGCAGCCCCCCAACGACTTTGCTTCTCTCGGCCTCTCGGCCGCCACGCTCACCGCGCTCTCGCGCGCCAAGTACGAGCGGCCGACGCCGATTCAGGCGCAGACCATTCCCCACGCGCTTGCAGGCAAAGACGTCATCGGCTGCGCCGCCACCGGCACCGGTAAGACGGCGTCGTTCGTGTTGCCCATCGTCGAGCGGCTGCGCGGCAAGCGCGGCGTCAAGGCGCTGGTGCTGGCTCCCACGCGCGAATTGGCGCTGCAGATTCACGAGCACGCGGTGCGCTTCGGCGCGCCGCACGGCGTGAAGGCCGTGGCCGTCATCGGCGGCGTCGGCATGGGCGGGCAGAAAGACGGCCTGTCGTACTCGCAGCTGTGCATCGCCACGCCGGGCCGGCTCATCGACCACCTCAACGAGGGCAACGTGTCGCTGGCCGAGGTCGAGGTGCTGGTGCTCGACGAAGCCGACCGCATGCTCGACATGGGCTTCAAGCCGCAGCTGACGCGCATCCTCGCGAAGCTGCCGAAGCAGCGGCAGACGCTGCTCTTCAGCGCGACGATGGCCGGCGAGGTGGCCGAGTTCGCCAAGCAGCACTCGAAGAGCCCGGTGCGCGTGGAAGTGGCGCGCAGTGGCACCACCGCCGAGCGCGCCACGCAGTGCGTGTACGAGGTGGGCCAGAACGAGAAGAACGCGCTGTTGCTGTCGCTGCTCTCGAAGGGCGATGAGACGACGTTGGTCTTCACCCGCACCAAGCGCCGCGCCGACAAGCTGACCAAGGTGCTGAGCCGTGGTGGCCACTCGGTGGAGCGCATTCACGCCGACCGCAGCCAGGCGCAGCGCAAGCACGCGCTCGACGGCTTCAAGTCGGGGCGCTACCGCGTGCTGGTGGCCACCGACATCGCGGCGCGCGGCATCGACGTCGCCGACATCGGCCACGTGGTGAACTACGACCTGCCGCACGTGCCGGAAGACTACGTGCACCGCGTCGGTCGCACCGCGCGCGCGTCGGCCAGCGGTCACGCGTCGGCGTTCTGCGCGCCTGAAGAGGCGCCGCTGCTGCGCGACATCGAGAAGCTGCTGCGCATCAAGGTGCCGCGCGAGCCGTTGCCGAAGGGCGATGAGATCTTCGTGAAGGCGATGGCTGAAGAGCGCGCGCGTCAGTCGGACCCTGGTCCGCGTCGGCACGATCACGGCGTCTCACAGCGCCCGTCGGGCCAGGCGCCCGGTCGTCACGCCCGTTCGCACCAGCGCAACTCGCGCGTGGCGGGCAGCGGTGGTGGTGGTGGCGGTGGGCACCAGGGTGGTGGCGACAAGAAGCCGACCACGGTGTTCAGCGGCAGCCCGCGCCGTCGCTGACCAGCACCAAGCCCCCTCTCCCGCGAAGTGGGAGAGGGTTGGGGTGAGGGCACGGAGGCGCATTGCAACCGACCGTCAGCACCTGGAACGTCGGCGCCTGTTTCGCCTGTACGAAGTGTCTGCTGCGCAGCACGTGGCGGCGCTGCCCGCGCTGTCAGGGCGAGACGCTGGACCTTCGAGCCACGTCGCTCGAGTCGACCTGGTCCGCGTGGCGCGGCTTCGTTGAAGGCTGGTCCCTCGCGTCGTGGCGTGCGCCCCGCGCGCTGAAAGTGCTCTCGCGGATCGCGGCAGCGTTCACGTTCTTCTGTTGTCTGGGCCCCATCCTCGGGCCGTGGCTCGACAAGGGCGCGGCGCCGTCGGGCGTGGAACTGTTGCTCTCGGTGGTGCTCGGCGCGGTCGTCGCCTGGCCGCTGTGGCAGTTCTTCAGGCTGTATCTGCTCTTCATCGCGCACGTGCTGCGTGGCCTCGCGTGGATCACCAGCTTCGCGTCGGAGATCTCGCCCGTCGGTACGCTGAAGTTCTCCGTCATCGCGCGGCTGTGCCGCGGACTGTCGCGCCCGTTGTTGCCGCAGCTCGAGGTCTTCGGCGGTTCGTCACTCGAGGGCGCGCCGGTGCGCGGGGTGTTGTCGGCGCCGGTCGTGGTGAACTTCGTGCGCGATGGCTGGGGCTTCATGGCGCGCTTCGACGCGCACGTGGCGTCGAAGCTTGCGCTGACTCGCGACGACGGCGCAGTGGAGGTGGTCGAGCTCACGCACGGCGGCGTGCAGGTGCCACCGACTGTCGGCACACGGAGCGACGGCTCGACGTTGCCGGCGTGGCTCGACGCACCGAAGCGGCCGGGTGTGCGCTTCATGCGCGAGGTGCCTGCAGGGACGCGAGTCACCGTGACGCGCGGTCGCGAAGGGCTGGACGACGCGCGCGTGCATGTCGTGTTCGGCTGAGCATTCAAGCCGGCAACGGCGGAAGGCGCTGGTGATGGTCTCGAGCGCTGCACGTCGCGCGGCGAGCCCTCGGCTGCGAACAGGGTGAGGTCTCGGGGCGAACTGACGGGCCGTTTGTTCCACCGGTGCACCGGTGGAGCGTTTCGCCCGTCAGAACCCACGTGGCACGGCTTCGCTCGAAGTCGAGGGCCCGTGACGCGGCGATCTGGGCCAGGGCCTGAGCCACCGCACCACCCGTCGGCGGCTCACGGCGTGGACGACATGTCCGTACACGCGCGTACTGAACAGGCGTCGCACCTTATTAATAGGCGCGCTCAGCGAGCGGCGCAGCGGGTGACGCCGCCGTCGGTGTGCAGCGAGACCGCGTCGCTCATCATGAGCTCACCGTCGGGGACCACGGGCACCTCACACGGTGACTCCACGCGACTCGCCAGGCGCTCGAGCTGCTCGCCGGGACACACCACGCCGGTCATCACGGCCACCGGCACGCCCGCGTCGAGCGTCACGCTGCACTTCGAGCCCAGCACCGTGTCGTTGCCGGCGAACAATGTGGCCACGAGCACGCCGCCATCACCGCAGGCCACCTCATGCGCCGCGCGCGAGAACGGGACGCACGGCGGCGCGCAGCTCATGATCGACAGGGCACACGCCAGCGCGGTCAGTTGTTTGTGCACGTCGGCGCGCCTCCGTCGGCGGGCAGCGTCAGCACATCGCCACCCGGCAGCGGGTACTCGCCCGGCGGCAGCGGCGGCACCTCGCACAAGGTGATGGCGTCCGGCACGGTTTGGGGACCGCTGCAGACCCGTTGCCGCGTCACGAACCGGAGCGTGCCGTCTTGCAGCGTGCCGATGCACGACAAGACCTCAGGTACTTCGAGCGCGAAATACGGCCTTGCACTCAGCACGTAGCCGCCGTCCGAGACGAGGCACGAGACGCTGCTCGATGGTCTCTCGTCCTCGGTGCACGGCGAGCACCCGGCGAAGAGCACCAACGTCACGACCCAACTCACCAGTGTCTTCATTTCGCCCTCAGCTTGTCCGCCACCACCGCGTCCAACACCTTCGACCCGAAGCCGAGCGCCTTCGCCCTGTCTTTCGCTTCGTTGGCCGCCGCCGCGTCGCCGCGCATGGCCGCCAGCACCGCGCGGTTCGCCCACGGCAACGCGTACTGCGCGTCGAGCGCGATCGCGGCATCAAGGTGCGTCGCGGCATCATCAAGCCGGCCCTGCTCCAGCCGCACCGCGCCCAGCGTCCCTCGCGCCGCCGCCAGCGCATGGTGCGTGTAGAGCCCGACCGCGAGCCCGGCCAGTCGCCGCTTCCACGGCTCACTCAGGCCCAGCTCGAAGGCCGCCAGCTCGGTCGCCGCGTCGTCGTACTGCTTCGCGCGCAAGAGCGACCGCGCGCGATGGAACGGCATCGTGAGCCACACCGCGAGGCCCATCACCACGCCCATCACGCCGACGAGCGCCCACAGCACCGCGTCAGGCAGCCGCGGGCCGAGAAGCACCGCGACCACCACGAGCGCCACGGCCAGCCATCTGTTGCGCGCAGGCCGTGACATGGCGGCTCAGAGCGGAATGTTGCCGTGCTTGCGCGGCAGGTTCTCCTGGCGCTTGTCCTTCAGCATCTCGAGCGCGCGGATGACCTTGAGGCGCGTGGCCTCGGGGCGGATGACCTCGTCGATGTAGCCGAGCTCCGCGGCCTTGAACGGGTTGGCGAACTTCTCGCGGTAGTCCGCGACGAGCCGGTCCTTCTCGGCCTTCTGGTCGGCCGCGCCGTCGAGTTCCTTGCGGAAGATGATGTTCACCGCGCCCTCGGGGCCCATCACCGCGATCTCCGCCGTCGGGTACGCGTAGTTGATGTCCGCGCGGATGTGCTTGCTCGCCATCACGTCGTACGCGCCGCCGTAGGCCTTGCGCGTGATGATGGTGACCTTGGGCACCGTCGCTTCGGCGTACGCGTAGAGCAGCTTGGCGCCGTGCTTGATGATGCCGCCCCATTCCTGCGTGGTGCCGGGCAGGAAGCCGGGCACGTCGACGAAGGTGACGAGCGGAATGTTGAAGCAGTCGCAGAAGCGCACGAAGCGCGCGGCCTTCACCGACGCGTCGATGTCGAGGCAGCCGGCCAGCACCGCCGGGTTGTTGCCCACGATGCCCACCGACTTGCCGTTCATGCGCGCAAACCCGACGACGATGTTCTTCGCGTAGTGCTCCTGCACCTCGAAGAAGCGTTTGTGGTCGACGACCTTCTTGATGACGTCGCGAATGTCGTACGGCTTGTTGGGGTTGGTCGGCACCAACGTGGCCAGCGCCGGGTCGGCGCGATCGATGGGGTCGTCGGTCGGGCCCGCGGGCGCGTCTTCCGCGTTGTTCGACGGCATGTACGAGAACAGCTCGCGCGTCATGGCGATGGCGGCCTGCTCGTTCTCGGCCGCGAAGTGCGCGACGCCGGACTTCTGGTTGTGCGCGGTGGCGCCGCCGAGCGCGTCCTTCGACACTTCTTCGTGCGTCACCGTCTTGATGACGTCGGGGCCGGTGATGAACATGTACGAGCTCTGCTTGGTCATCACGATGAAGTCGGTGATGGCCGGCGAGTACACAGCGCCGCCCGCGCACGGCCCGAGGATGAGCGAGAGCTGCGGCACCACGCCCGAGGCCATGGTGTTGCGCAGGAAGATGTCGGCGTAGCCGGCGAGCGACTCGACGCCTTCCTGAATGCGGGCGCCGCCCGAGTCGTTGAGGCCGATGATGGGCGCGCCCACGCGGGTCGCCATGTCCATCACCTTGCAGATCTTCTGCGCGTACGCGCCCGACAGCGAACCGCCGAAGACCGTGAAGTCCTGCGCGAACACGAAGACCTGGCGACCGTCGATGGTGCCGTAGCCGGTGACGACGCCGTCGCCGGGGATCTTCTTGTCGCCCATGCCGAAGTCGGTCGCGCGGTGCGTGACGAACTTGTCGAGCTCCATGAAGCTGCCCGGGTCGAGCAGCAGGTCGATGCGCTCGCGCGCGGTCAGCTTGCCGTCCTTGTGCTGCTTGGCGATGCGGTCAGCGCCGCCGCCCAGCTCGGCCTGGTCTTCGAGCTTCTTGAGGCGGGCGCGCAGCGGGTCGTTGTCGAGGAGGTCGCTCATGTCCCCGCGCGAGTTAGCAGGACTACACGGGGTGGTGAACGCCCATCCACCGGGCGTCGCGCACCGACGACCGGAGCTCGAACTCACACAGCGCGTCGCCGCGGCTGCGGCACTTGCTCTGCACGATGAGCGACTCGGCGCCGACGATGTGCAGCGCCTCGTACAAGATGCCCTCTTCGAGCGCGCAGAAGTGCGGCGTGGT
Source organism: uncultured Archangium sp. (assembly GCA_964459885.1). Classification (GTDB taxonomy): domain Bacteria; phylum Myxococcota; class Myxococcia; order Myxococcales; family Myxococcaceae; genus Archangium_A. Next base: position 19,386 of record CAYWON010000025.1, on the reverse strand, counting down.
CTTTTCGATGACGGCCACGCCCGGCGTGAAGCGCGTCACCTTCCACCCGCCGATGTCCTGACCGCGGTTGGCGTGGTGGTACATGCCGTCGATGCCGAACACCACGTCGCCGGCGCTCTTGAGGTCGGGCGTGAGCCGCGCCTGGTGCGAGTCGCGGAACAGCTGGCGGCCCATCTGCACCACCGACGCGTGACCGCCGCGCTTCGCCAACGCCTCGAGCAACTCAAGCAGCGTGTTGATGGGGTACCAGTCGTCGGGCTTCAGCGCGCGCAAGCGCTCGACCCACACCGGCCCGAGCAGCACTTCAGGTGACTTGAGCACGCCCAGCACCGCGAGGATGTCGGAGCCGATCGTCTCGTGAGACTTGTTGTCGTACGCCATGCACCACGACCACGAATCGGCTCAGGAGAATGGAAGGCGCGCGCACGCGCCGGTGACAAGCCCGATGGTCGCACCCGCCATCACGTCGAGCGGGTAGTGCGCTCCGAGATAGACGCGAGATGCACCAACGAGTGCCGCAAAACACGACACGAACAGCCCCAGGCCGCTGCCTTCGCCGGCCCACGCGACGGCGAGCGCGACAGCAGCGGCGGTGTGCCCCGAGGGGAACGAGAAGGCGTCGGGGTTCTGCACCAGCGCATGGAAGCCAGCGATGCCGACGTTGGGGCGACGACGCTTCAAGACGCGCTTGAGCAGCTGGGAGACCACGGTGGCGCCGCCCGTCGACAGGCCCAGCAGCCACGCGCGGTGCGCGTCGCCGGCGAGCAAGAAGACCAGCCCCAGAAACGTGAGGCTCGCGCCGTCGCCGAGGTGGGTGACCGCGCGCAGGGCCTTCGTCACCAGCGGGCGTTGACGTCGCGACACGGCCACCAGCAGCGCTTCGTCCCACGCCAACAGTCGCCGCAGCCGTTCCATGAACGACGTTGTGCCGCGCGGCGACGTCAGCGCGATGGAGCCGCCGCAACGTTCGTGTGACGCGTCAGCGCGCGGCCGCGACCCAGGCCTTCACCAGCTTCGTCAGCGCGGCCTTGTGCGTCGTCACCGCCGCGAGGCTGTCGAACTCGGCCGTCGCGCGGTCGGTGCCCTTCCACGTCAGCAGCGACGACGGGTCGGCGACGTCGAGCCGCTGCCTCGACGCCTTCGTGGTCGCGCCGCGGTGAAACACCAGCAACACGCGGTCGTCCTTCGCGAGCTGAAACGTGAGCACATGGTCGTCGAGCCGGTAGCTCGGCGCGTTCCACTTCACCTCTTCCACCAGCGTCTTGTCGGCAGCGCTGATGAGCTTCCGCAGCGCGGCGATGACGTCGGCGAGCGGGTGCGCTCGTTTCTGCAGCAGCGCTTCTACGTCCACGCGTCACCTCGTCGACAAGAGCGCAGGCGCGAGCGGCGGCGTCTGCGGCACGGGGAGAATCCACGACTTCGGCGCGAGCCCGTCGTTGACCCGCGTGAGGTCCACCGCCGGGTCGATGAGCGGCACCGAAACGTGACCCGCGAGCTTCGCCAACGCCCAAGCAGATCTGAGAGCGTGTTGAGTCGGGCGACTCCCCGCTTCAGCACGCACACGTCTTCCTTGACGCTCATCGGGCCGAGAACTGCTTGCGCTGACTTGAGGAAGCCCGGCACGGGCTCGGACCTCACTTGCACCTCGCGACCGGAAGTGTGCGGTCGCATCGCTTCAAGGTGCACTTCCCGGCGCACGGATTTTCGACACAGAGGCCGCTGTCACTGTCGCATTCAAGCCCGTTGAGGCACTGCGAGAAGCACTCCCCACGCGCTCGATTCTCGATGGTTCCAACGACGGGGTCGGCTAACAAGAGCCCGGTTCGACACGAGCCAAGGAACAGCAGACCGAGGCCGAGCCTCACCATTGGAGCGAGCCGAACTCGGCGACAACAGGACTGAACCATGCGCTTGGCCGACCGTCTGGGTCGAACAGTGCACGGTCAAACGAATCGACTTGTATCACATCAATGCGCCGGGCATCCGTAGGAGCGGTCAGTTCAAACTGATAGCGAGCCGTGCTGTCGCCGCGATAGACCAAGTCGATACTGTCTCGTCCCATGATCGGGACCACCTTCGCGTCGTTCGTCAGCGCGAACAGACGACTTGTTTGTCGTTCACTCGGACACGCCGCGATTCGTCTCTGAACGTGCGCAACGAGGTTGAAGACACCGTCCTGCGGACGAACGACAGGAACCTGGGCGACGGCGACCGTTCCGTCAGCGAGACTGAGCGTGCTCCCTCTGTCCCACATGACCTCCTTCAACGGCTCTGATGCTGGCATTGGGAACGAAACTGCATCGGCAAACCATGTGAGACGTATCCCAGCAACGCCGGCGAGCGTCGAGCGTGTCGCGGCGAGCACCACATCGTGCCCGCCCGGAGTCAGTGACGATCCATCGAGCTCGAACTCGAACTCAATGATCCCCTCATCGTCCGGTTCGAACGGCGGCATCTGAACCGGGACGACCCGTCCATCGACAAGTAGAACGAGACCGAAATCAGTCACTCCGCCGTCAGAACCGCGCGCCTCGATCGCACAATGAAATTTCTGTACGCGCGACACCACCGTTCCGGGAATGGTCGTGGAACCGATCACGAGTTGTTCGTGCCCGAGCCACAAGTTGATTCCAAAGCCTTGTGGACTGAACTTCGGCGCAGACGACGGAATCGTGACTGCCAACGCGAGGTCCTCATCGGACCAACGGTTGGAAGAGTCGCATTCGTGCGGCGCGCAACCGCCGTACACGACAACGACGAGCGGTATGGCTAAGTGTCTCACGATTCCGTCGTGTTCGTTTATCTGCAGGTCGAACGCACGGCTGATGCGAATTGCGTCACAGCCTCCGAGGAACTGGCTGCTGCAGCTTCTGTTTGGCTGCTCTGAAAAGCGACGCCTTGGGTAATTCCGCACACGCCGGCGGACCGCCAGACCAGACCACCTTTCGACCATGGGAACTTCCACTCAATCAATTCGACATCCACGCGCGAGACGTTGGCGGCTCCCTTCGAACGTGAATCAACGACAAAGTTGCCGAACTCGTTGGTCAGCAGGGCGGAGGACTGCAGCGCGATGTTGCTCGTGCTGACCTGCGTACAGAGCATGATTCCACCGCCATACGGGAACGGCACGCGACGGCACCGCACTTCGGAGCGAGCTTGGAAAGCTGTTCCACCCCAAACTTGGTGAAACAACGGGATACCGCCAGACCACGTCGCATTCGCGACGCAGTACCCGTTGGCGGAGCAACCTCCCCCTGCATCAACCAGTCTGAATCCGGGCTTCATTTTCGCTGCGAGGTAGTCTGATGCCCACTCCCAGCATGGCCGGGCGTGGACGAAGACCTTTTCTCCGCCGACCAAGAAGTACCCGAATTCTCCCACCAGCCACTCGCCAACAGGGTCACAGCCGATTCGTTGCGTCTCGCCCAGTTCCGTGATTCGGAATGCTTCGCCAGTCATTGATGCATTGAGGCTGATGCCAGCGAACATGCCGTCTTGCTCGATCGGCGTCGCGTGAAGCGTGGTGATCATGAATTTGAAAAAAGCCGGCCAATCGGCGAACGTTCGCGGCGACGAGAGACTGGGGAACAGGTTCCGGGTGCCGGACGCGTTGAACACAACGCCCCCGAAGTCCTCGTCCTGCACGATCTCCACCGGAGTCGCTTCGTATTCTTCAGCTGCTCTCACCGCTGACGGCACGACCGACAACACCACCATTGCTCCGAACATCAATCGCATTTGCATGTTTTTCATGAGCCTCATCCCCAACGCCGTATGTGAACACACTGACCCCGCTTTACGACAAGACAGAACTCGTAGTCTGTCTTGAGTAGACTGTCCAGCGTGCGCGACAGCCGCGTGCCGGGTCGGCTGGATGTCACGGCGTTCGCAGCGCAGGCGCCAGCGGCGGCGTCTGCGGCACGGGGAGAATCCACGACTTCGGCGCGAGCCCGTCGTTGACCTGCGTGAGGTCCACCGCCGGGTCGATGAGCGGCACCGCGCGGCGGCCGTTGAGCGACACCAACGTGTCGGCGTGCACCGCGACGTCGTGGCCCTTCGCCTTGAAGTCGTCAGCGATGCGGTGCGCGAGCTGCAAGATGAGGTCGGGCTGCACGGACAGCTCCCGTTCCTGCACCGCGGTGAGGTAGCTCCGCGGCGAGACGTGCCACTCGCGGCCGGTGTCGCGCTGCTTCACCACGTAGGTCACCGTGCCGTTCTTCTCGCGCGTCATCACCCGCCACGAGAAGCGCATGCCCTGCTCGTGCCACGACACGTCGCCGCCGTAGACGTGCGTGCGCAGCGGCAACGCCACCTGCACCGCCGCGTACAGCGCCAGCACGGCCACGCCCCACGTCGGCACCAAGCGACCGTTGGACGGAGCCATCGGCGTGACCGACTTCACGAAGCGCCGCGGCCAGCTCGCGTCGAAGAACACGAGCGTCGACAGCATCATGATGAAAGGGAACATGCCGATGGGGAACAGCGCGCTCGTCATCAAGTGAAACGCGAGCACCGCCACGTACGCGAACGGCCGCGTCTTGCGGAACGAGAGCAGGAACGGCGCTGACGCGTCGAAGAGGAACCCCGCCCATGACGCGAACCACGCGACCTCGGGGCGGTCGAGCCACGGGCCGATGACGGGCATCGACGGCCGCGCCGAGAGCCACAGGTGCAGCGCCGCGCCGTGCCCGAGCCAGTCGGTGTTGAACTTCGCCAGCGCGGCGAACACGTAGACCACGCCGACCTGGAACCGCAGCAGCATCGTGCACCACGTCGGCAGCGTGGGGCGGCGCACCGACGGGCGCAGCCACGCGTCGACGCTCCAGTGCGCGTGCAGCGGCATGAAGCACATCAGCCCGGCCAGCAGACACACCAGGTAGTAGTGGTTGAGGTACGTCGACACGTCGAGCAGCTGCAGCCACGTGAAGACCACGAAGAGCAGCGGCATCGCCACGCGGTACAGCGCGCCGACCGCGACGAGCAGCCCGAGCACCAGCAGCGCGATGAACATCAGCTTCACGCCGCCCGCGTCAGGCGACGGCACCCACGCGAAGCCCCAGTAGGTGAAGCGGTGCTTCACGTCGAACAACGTGTCGACCCAGCCGTACGCGAGGAAGCGCACGGCCGAGCCGGTCACCAGCAGCCCGAAGGCCATGCGGAAGACGGCCAGCGCCGCGGCGTCGCGCTCGCTCGCCAGCCAGCGCCGCAGCTCAGTCATTGTCGCCTTCGAGCCCCATCGGCGGCTCGAGGTCGAGCACGGTGATGAACTCGCTCTTGAGCAGATCGGTCACGCTCTTCACCGCGTCATAGAGCGCGCGCACCGACGCCGGGTCGTCGACCAGCGCCTGACGGAGGTCGTCTTCCTCGATGGCCTCGAGCGCGGCCTGCGCGTTGCCGATGTTGGTCTTCATGCGCGTCGCGAGGTCCGCAGCGTTGGCGCCCACCAACAGCTCGTCGAAGCCGATGCCTGCATACGTGTCGTCGTCGCAGCCCTCGAGCAGCTGGCGGAAGGCGACGAGGTTGCTGCGCAGGTTGGCCTTGTTGTGGTGCGCGTACTGCGACTCGAGCGCGTCGAGGCACGGCGGCGCGGCGCACTCGCGCAGGCCGACGGGCACGGCCAGCTTGAGGTCCTTCACCTCTTTCTCGACGTAGTACATCGCGTCGCTGACGCGGTTCATCGCGCCAGAGGTCGTCATGTACGTCGCGTTGCCCGGGCCCGCAGTGCGCAGCGTGTCGATGAAGCCGCCTTCCCACGCGGCCACCAGCTCGTCGGCGCGCACCTTGATGTCGGCGGCCGCGGCGAGCGCGTAGGCCTGCTTGCGCGCGGCCTTCTCGGTCGCGTCGAGCGCGGCCCAGCCGGCCGTCGAGCAGGTGAAGTCGTCGCCTTCATAGAAGAGGACGTACTCGAGCGCGGCGAGGCCACGGCGGTTGACGAGCAGTCGGCCCACGCCGTTCTCGTACGACTTGGCCACGATGACGTCTTCGACCGCGCAGCGGCTGACCAGCGGCCACGAGTAGAGCTGATCTCTGAGGTCGAGCCCGCCGGGGTTGAGCGAGCTGCCGGTGGGCCCGAGCTGCATGACCTCCAGCCGCTGCCAGGCCGACATCGCCACCTTCCAGTTCTCTCGCGAGGGCTGCGCCGCCAGCGTGTTCGCCGCGTCACGGAACGCCGTCGCGTTGCGCAGCGAGCAACGGCCCACCGCTTCCAACACGTCGGCGCGCGAGGCCGTCATGCCGCCGTCTTCCAGCACGACCACGCCCGCGTCTTTCTCTGGCGGCTTCGGGGCGGAGCACCCCACCAGCACCAGCACTGCGCCCCAAATCGCTTGACCCTGCACTTTTCTCATGATGTTGCGAACCATTATCAGCGGGCAATTTTACCCCGATGGGTGTGCATCTCAAGGGAGGAGATCGAATGAAGAACGGAATGAAGTGGATGGTCGGCGCCGCGGTGTCAGCGCTGCTGATGGCGTGCCCGCCGGTTGAGCCGGGCACCGATGGCGGCACGGGTGGTGGCACGGCGACCGGCGGTGGGACCGCGACGGGCGGCGGCGACGGGACGACGGGCGGCGGCACCGCGACGGGCGGCGGCACTGCGACGGGCGGCGGCGCGGCGACGGGCGGCGGCACGGCGACGGGTGGCGGCACGGCGGCGCAGCGTGACCTCGACGTGGTGCTGGTGCGCCTCAACACCGACGGCACGCCCGACACGACGTTCGGTACCGCGGGCATCGCGCGCATCGACTTCGGCCAGGCGACGGGCTCGGGCCGCGACAACCTCTACAGCATGGACAAGGACGCCAACGGCAACCTCGTGCTCTTCGGCGCGACGAAGTCAGCGACGGGCACCGACGCGGATCGCTTCGTGGCGCGCGTCACGACGGCCGGCGCGCTCGACACCACGTTCGCCAGCAACGGCATCTACCGCCAGGGCTTCGGCACGCTGAACGACTCGGCGCGCCACGGCCAGGTGCTGCCGGACGGGAAGATCCTCGCGTCGGGCTACACCTCGCAGCCCACGGGCGCGCTCACGGCTGACGGCGGCGTGCAGTCGTCGAACCACATCGTCCTCATCCGCCTCAACACGGACGGCACGCCTGACATGACGTTCGGCGACGCCGGCGTCGTCAACTCGGCGAAGTTCGTGCCCGCCAACCCGTCGGAGCTCTGGGGCATGGCCGAGGCCTACGCGGCGGTGCGTCAGTCGACGGGCAAGTACGTCACGGGCGGCTACGGCCGTCAGGCGCCGAGCGGCGCGGTCGACCTCGTGTCGTACCGCTACCTCGACACCGGCGCTGACGACACCACGTGGGGCACCAACGGCAGCTTCGTGTTCAACCTCATCGGCGCCGACGAGCGCGCGCGTCACACCGTGGCGCTCAGCGACGACCGCATCGTGCACCTCGGCAGCGCTGTCGAGCTCGGCACGAACATCGACGCGATGGTGATGGTGCTGACCGCCGAAGGCGCGCTCGACACCTCGTTCAACACTACGGGCTACAAGACGTTCTCGTTCGGCCGCGCTGATGAAGCGTTCTTCGGTGGCGCGGTGGGCCCCGGCGGCATGTCGCTCGCCGCGGCCGGTTACCGCACGGGCTCGGGCGCCGACAACGACGACGCCGTGCTGTTGGTGATGCCGCTCTCGACGGGCGCGCCGCAGGAGTTCGCGCAGCCGGTGCCGCTGTCGGCCACCGGGCACGACCGCTTCTTCGGCGTGGCGTGGGACGGCATGAAGATCGTGGCGGTCGGCTTCGTGCGTGACGGCGCCGACACGAAGTTCGCCGCGGCGCGGTTCGACACGGCGGGCCTGCTCGACCCCACGTTCGGCACCAACGGCGTCGTCACCATCGACGTGACGCCGGCCGGCGGCACGGAAGAAGTGGCGCGCTGGGTCGTCGTGCAGGCCGACGGCAAGATCGTCATCGGCGGCCACGCCGAGCACTGATTCACCCTGCATTCCCCCTCTCCCTGCGAAAGCGGGGAGAGGGTTGGGGTGAGGGGCCTCACAGGACTACTTCGTCGGCACACCCGCATCGCTCGCGGGCGCCTTGAAGGCCTGTTCATCCAGCTCCCACGTCAATCGACCCAGGTGCATCGCGCCGGTCGACGAATCAACCCAGCCACCGATGCGCGTCGACGCGAGCAGCAGCGGGCCCAGCTCGCTGCCAGCGGCGACGAGGCCGGCGAGCTCGGCAGACTGCACAGCTTCCAACAACGGCACCTGCTGAAGCCCGCGCGCGACGAGCCGCGGGTCGATGACGAACTCCGCGCCGTGCGCCTGCTTCCCGGCCGCCGACGCGATCGCCGCGACGCTCTTCGCGCGCACGTCGGCGTCGTTGGCCACCACGAGGAAGTTGCCGTGCAGCCCCACCGAGAGCGTTCCTTCACGCGACACGAGGCTCTTCGGGTCGAGCGTCGCGAGCGCTGCTTCCACCGCCGCCACGTCTGACACCTCGGCGACCAGCGCCATCTTCAACGCAAAGAAGCGCGCCTCTTTCGTACGCAGGCCCGTCGTCACCCGCGCGTGGCTGGCGAACGCGGCGACGTTGCCGGTGAGGTAGGGCGTCACGCGCTGCGCGAGCGGCGCCAGCGTCGCGCCTTGCGGAAAGCCGCGCACCACCTGCTGCACCAGGGCATCGAGCCCGTCTTTCGCGAGGCGCGCGCGCACCACGGCCATGCCCGCCGGTGCAAAGCGCGCGAGCGGCGATTCGCCACCACCCGCGAAGTTGGCGAGCTGCGCGCCCTTCAACCTGGCGTCGGCGGTCAGCGTGAGCCCGTTGCCGGTCAGCGACACCACGCCGTGCGTGCGCCCCGACGGCACCACGAGCTGCAGCGCGCCGGGCTGCTTCGCCGCCATCGTCACGCCCGGGCCCTTCGTGGGCTGTGTCAGCAGCTTCGCCAACGCTGGCAGCTGCGCGTCGATGGAGCGCCCGTGGCCGTTGATGGCGCACGACTCGCGCCCCTTCATCGCCCACGCCACGAGCACACGCCCGAGGGGATCCATCGAGCCGTTGATGGTGATGCCGTTCTCGACGCGCTGGAACACTTCACCCATGCGCTTGACCTTCGCGTCGCACGCCGCGCGGTAGGCCTCGACGTCTTTCACGGTCACGCACGAGACGACCGCGTCACCCAGCTGCGTGCGCGTGAGGCCCGCGCTGCCGTCGATGCCTGATCTCGCCAGCGCGTCGGCGTCGAGCAGGTTCACGTTGATCAACGCGTGCGCGTCAGCCGCCCAGGTGTCGGGCCGCAGCAGCAGCGAGCGCGTGCCGGCCGCCGAGAAGAACGGCACCAGCTGCGTCACGCCGTCGACCTTCGGGGCGTACGAAAAATACTCGGCCTGCGCCGGGGCCTTCGGGGCGGCCAGCACGAGCGCCAACGTCAACGACGTCCACATGGCGCTGATCAGAGCAGCTCGTGCAGTTGCAGCAGAGGCCGATTTTTCGCGGGTCTGCGCGTTTGGGCTGGGTGTATGGTGCGCGCCCTTTCATTCCGCACAAGGAGTTCTCGCATGGCGTTCAAGGCGTCCCGGGCGAAGTCAGGCCTCTTCGAAATCCACGGCCTCGAGGCCTTCATCGAGAAGAAGGTCGCCGAGCTGCGCGCGGCCCTCGGCTTGTCACCGAAGAACAAGTCGGCCGTCGTGGCGCCTGTGCCGAGCGCGCCGAAGCCCGCCGCGGTGCCTGCGCCGAAGAAGGCCGCACCGGCGCCGGCCGCGGCTCCGAAGAAGAAGAAGGCCTCCGCCGCCAAGGCGAAGCCCGCCGCCGCGACCGCCGCTGATCCGCTCTCGCCGTTGCTCGCGGCGCTCGACGCGCACCCGAAGAAGGCGGCGTTGATCAAGGCCGGCAAGCAGAAGGACCAGCTGCTGCGCTCGCTGATTCCGCTCTACCTCGCGAAGGGAAACCTCGAGGTTTCGTCGGGCACCACCTCGCGCTTCTGGGCGAAGCACGGCGTGCGCTACGCCGCTCCCAATGCGGCCAAGGCCATTCGTGAGCACGTCGGCTACGCGAAGCGCACCAAGACCGGTCCGCAGATCACGCCCAACGGCATCAAGTACGTCGAGGGCGCGCTCAAGGCCTGACGCGATCGCCGCGTCGATGGCACACTCGCGAGCCGTGCTCTGGCGCTGGCTCCTACTGGGCGTGGTGCTTGCGGGGTGTTCTCCGCGGCCCACGCCCGGCTTCTTGCGGGTCAGCGTGCGCTGGCACCCAGAGGCCAAAGCGCGCTGCTTCGTGGTGCGCGCGACCAGCGGTGACGTCGAGAAGAACACCATGCCGATGGTGCGCACCGCCGAGACCGAGCGCTTCCTCGTCGGCATCACCACGAAGGACATGGTGGACGACGTCACGCTGCAGGCCATCGGCTTCTCTGATGACAAGTGCATCACGGTGAACGGCGAGGTGTCCGACCCGCAGACGGTGCCCTTCGTCACGAAGCTGGCCGACGCCGACGTCGAGCTCTTCGTGCTGCTCGCGCCGGTCATCGGGGAAGACCGCGACGGCGACGGGGTCGCCACGCCTGATGACTGTGACGACGGGAACCCGTCCATCGCGCCCGGGCGTGCCGAGCTCTGCTCCGACACGTTCGACAACGACTGCGACGGCGACCTCGACTGCGAAGACAGCGAGTGCGACGGCAAGAGCTGCGGTGCGGGCAAGGTGTGCATGGCCGGCGCGTGTGAAGGCGGCACCTGCAGCGAACCTTGCGGCCAGCCTCCCGGCGCGTGCTTCGGCGCGGGCGTGTGCGACGCGTCGCTCGACGGCGGCTGCGTGTTCCCGGTGGAGCTCACCAACACCTGCGTCGACGGCGACGAGTGCACGGTGTCGGACCGCTGCGTCGCAGACGGCGGCTGCGAAGGCGCTCGCCTGGACTGCGCCGGGCAGCTCGCGGAGTGCCAGACGTGGACGGGCGCGTGTTCGTCAGGCACGTGCGTGACGCAGCCGCGCAGCACGGGCGCGTGCTCGGCTGGGTTGTGCGACGCGCAGGGCCAGTGCGTGGCGGGCACGCCGTGGCCGTACCCGCTCTCCAACGTGAACCAGTCGCTGGCCACGGGTGATGCCGGCGTCGTCATCGACTGCATCGACGTGCGGCTGGTGACGACCGGCACGCCGTCGCTCACCAGCACGGGTTGCGCCACGATGCCCACCGGGCTCGAGCCGCGCGTGGTGACGCTGCCGCAGCTGACCGGTGAAGCGGTGCTGCTGAGCGTCGATTCACTCTTCATCGATGCTGGAGCGCGATTGCTGCTGGAGGGCACGCGGCCCGTCATCATCACCGTGCGCGGTGACGCCCACATCGCTGGCCGCATCGTGGCGGTCGCGGGCGTCGACATGGCCGGGCATTGCCTGCCGTGGCCTGACGGCGGCGTCGACGCGTGGGACGGCCAGCCGGGTGGCAGCGGCGCGGGCTACGGCAGCGCCGGTGCGCCGGGCGGTGAGGGCTCGGTCGATGCGGGCTTCGTGCCGATGGCGTCGCCAGCGTCCGGCTTCATCACGTTGTCGCCGCTGCGAGGCGGTTGCTCGGGGCAGCGCGGCGCGGGCGCAGGTGGTGGCCACGCGGGCCGAGGCGGAGGCGGGCTGCAGCTCTCGGTCGGCGGCACATTGACGGTGAGCGGCCTCATCGGCGCGCCGGGCGCAGGTGGTGGCGGCGCGGACGCTGGCGCCTTCGGCGGCGGTGGCGCTGGCAGCGGCGGTGCGCTCTTGCTTGAGGCCACGACGCTGACGTTGCTCGACGGCGCACGGGTGATGGCGCTCGGCGGCGGTGGCGGCGAAGGCTCGGGCGGCGCGGTGGGCTTCGACGGCTTGCGCGGCTCGTTCCTCGCTGACGTGGCGGCTGACGGTGGCGCTGACAACTCGGGGCGCGGCGGCAACGGCGGCAGCGGTGCGTCGACGTTGGTGGCCGCGACGGCTGGTGGCGCGGGCGGGGTGAATGGCTCGAACCAGGGCGGCGGCGGAGGCGGTGGTGCAGGCGTCGGTCGCGTGCGCTTCAACGTGACGACGGCGTGTACGCGCGGCGCAGGCGTGGTGGTGGCGCCGACGCCGTCGACCGCTGACGGTGGCTGTCTGTGACGCACGAAGCGTTGTTGCGTGCGCTGCCTGAGGGCGGCGTCATCTGGCTGGCGGCGTCGGGCAAGAGCCTCTGGCCGTTGCTGCGCAGCGGAGACTCGCTGCGGGTGCGCCGCACCGATGCGCAGGGCGTGGTGCTGGGCGATGTGGCGGTCGTGAAGTTGCCGGGCGGCGTGCTGGCGGCACACCTCGTGGTGGCGTTGCAGCCGGTGCGCACCGCGTCGAGCGTGGGCCTCGAAGACGCGCCGGCGACGGAGGTACTGGGCGTGGTGACAGCGTTTCGTCGCGACGGCGTGGTGCGCGAGTGGCCACGCGGAGCAGCGCTGGTGCTGCGCTGGCTCCCCGCGACCTCGCGATGGCTCAAGCGCGTGCCCGGGCTGCGACGGGTGGTGCGCGCATTCCGCGACTCCTTGGAGTGAGGGGCTCGGCGCTCAGCGAGGGCGAGGACGCTGGTCGGCTGCCGAGTCGAGGCTCCGCAGCGCTCAGCGAGAGTGACGTGAGAACCGTGCATTCCCCCTCTCCCTGCGAAAGCGGGGAGAGGGTTGGGGTGAGGGGCCGACGGCGCTCAGCGGAAGTGGGACGCGTCAGAACTGTTGGCGAAATTCCACCGCGCATGGGAACCAGGCGCCCGCCCACTCGTGAAACGACCTCCGGTGCCCGCAGAACTCCCACCAGACGTAATTCAGCGCGCGACGCGCGGCGATCGCACCGCGCTGGGCGATGTGCTGCGTCGCTACGTCAAGCCACTGCACCGCCTCGTGCGCCTGTCGCTCCCCACTTCCGACGTCGACGAGCTGACCCAGACGCTGCTGGCCCGGTTGGTAGAGGTCCTCCCACGCTTCGACCCGCGCGGGCCGGCCACGTTGTCGACCTGGGTCTTCACCATCGCGCACCGCTTCGTCCTCGATGAGCGCAAGCGCTTCAAGCCGACGCTCGTCCCGGTCGACACGTTGGAAACCCACGCGCACGCCGAAGCGGAAGGCGAGACCACCACCGCCCGCACGCAGCTCCGCGACGCCCTCGAGCGCGCGCTCGCGACGCTCCCCGACGAGCAGCGACGGCCCGTGGTGCTGGTGCACGTCTTCGACCACTCACTCGACGAGGTCGCTGCAGTGGAAGGCGTGCCCGTCGGCACCATCAAGTCGCGACTCTTTCGCGCGCGGGTGGCGCTGAGCCGCGCGCTGGGCCCCGAGTTCCTGGAGGACCACCGTCATGGCTGAGCTCACCGACACCGACCTGACGCAGCTCGAGCGCTACGACGACGGCTCGATGACAGGCGACGAGCGCGCGGCCTTCGAGGTCGAGCTCTCTCGTCGCCCTGAGTTGCGCGCTGCGCTCGACGGCGCGCGTGGCGTCGCGACAGCGTTGCCGACCCTCGCGGAGCACTCGCTGCCTTCCGCGAAAGAGCAGCAACTGATCGCCGCCGCGCTCCCAACGAGCACGCGCGGCGCGTCGCGCTGGTGGCCGGTGCTGGTGGCGGCCGGGCTCGCGGCGCTGGGGCTGTGGCGCTTCGGCTTCGACACCATCGAGAACGCAGGTGGCGTGGTCACCGTGGACGGCAAGACCGTGGTGGCGGGCGAGTCCATCATCAGCGGTGACCGCGTCATCACCGGTGAGAGCAGCGCGGCGGTGGTGCGTCGCCGCGAGTCGCGGTGGCTGGTGCCGCCGACGAGCGAAGTGCGCCTGCGCGGCAACGTGCTGGAGCGCGGCGCAGTGGTCATCGAAGGGCGCGCGCCGCTCTACGTCGCCGCCCACGCCATCGACATCGACGGAGAAGTCGTCATCAGCATGGAACCGCTCGAGGGGTCCTTTCGTGAAACGACCCATCTCGAACCCGGAGCCGTGATGGACACACGAGTGATTCGAACCGCGCTGTTGGCCGCTGGCGGGGGCCTGACGTTCTACGTGTTGAGTGGCGAGGCGTGGGTGACGCCGCCTGACGCGCTGCCGCCGGTGAAGGTGGAAGCCGGCAAGACCTGGAGCGCCTCGTCGCCTCCGAGCCGCGGCAGCAAGGCGCCAGCACCGCTCCTTCAGCGCGCCGCCGAAGCGCGGAACTCGACGATGCCCGCACCACTCGAAGCCGGCATCGGCGCCATCGCCGACGAGCTCCAGGCACGTGAGCTGGAAGCCATCGCCCGCAGCGCGGCGCTCATCGCCTCGGCGACCGACGCGGGGCGCACGCAGCACCCGCTCACGCGCGACGGCATCCAGGCGGCGGTGCGCGAGGCGAAGCCCGAGCTGCGCGAGTGCTACGAGAGCTGGCTGCAGCAGCAACCGAAGCTCGCGGGCGACGTCTCCATCAACTTCGTCATCGACGCGAACGACGCGGGGCAGGGCGGGGTGCAGCGGCTGTCCATCGTCGACGGCGGCCTCGGGCACACGATGCTCGAGGGCTGCGTGTTGAACGTCATGGGCGAGCTCTCGTTCGAGCGGCCGTCGTCGCCGCTCAACGTCACCTACCCGCTGCGCTTCGACACCGCCGACGCCGGCTCGTGACCGGCGCCGACGGCGCGCTTCGTCAAAGCGGGCCGCACACGCAGCACACGCCGCTGCCGAAGTTGTTGGTGACGTTGCCCTGGTCGCTGATCGACGTGCAGGCGCTGTCGTCGACGCTCGCCTGACCCACCAGCACTGCGCGGCCCTTGCAGACGCCGACACACGTGTTTCCCGTGTACACGATGCCGAAGCTGCGAATCGGCGCGGGGTAGCCCGGCGGGCCCTTGTCGCCCCGCGCGCCGTCGTCGCCGGTGTTGCCCTTGTCGCCCTTGTCACCGCGCGCGCCTTTCGCGCCGAACTCGGGGATGACGAC
>CAYWON010000025.1:0-4478 GCA_964459885.1 uncultured Archangium sp. | reverse complement strand
TGTGCGCGCGGTGCCTGCGCTGTCGACGCTGAAGTCCGGCGTGATGGTCTCGGTGCGGCTGGCGCGAATCAGCTCGCCGCCCCCGGTGTGGATGAAGTGCCCACCGGCACCTTCGGCGGAGGCCGACACGCCCTCCACCGCTGCCGAGAAGTACGCGCCAGAAGGGCTCGTCGTCTCGGCGCTGAGCGCGGCGCCGGTCCCACTGGCTCGCGCCGACAACCCCAGGTAGCTGCCGCTGAGGTTGAGCGCGGGCCTCAGCGTCATCGTGTTGTTGGTGATGACGGCGCCCGGCGCCAGCGTCATCGCGTACGCCGGCGCCCCGTAGCGCAGCGTGTGGATCACGGTCTCAGGCGCGCTCGCGTAGGCGTACTCCACGCGGAGATCGGTGACGTGCTTCATCGCCTGCGCCGACGAAGCATCGCTGGCGCCCACGCTCATGAGGCCCGAGAAGTGAAAGTTCTTCACCATCACGTTGACGGTGTCTTCGGCGATGACCTCGTTCGTCTCGTTGTCGACGGCGCGCACCACCACTGTCGCCATGCCTTCCATCTGACCGATGCGGAACTCGTACGGCACCTTCCACGCGCGGCTCTGCGCGAGCGCGGTCGAGGACACGAGCAGCGCCACACACCACAGCAATCGAAGTCTGTTCATGGTCGACCTCGCTCAGTTCGTGCTGGCGCACACGCAGCAGACGCGGCCAGTGCTGCCGTAGCTGCAGCCGTTGCTCGTGGCGCAGGGGCTGACGGTCGATGCGACGAGCGACGAGCCGCCTGTGCACACACCCGTGCAGGTGGTTTGCGGGGCCTCCACGCAGAACGTGCTCGCCGCGCCGGGCCCCGGGTCACCACGGGGACCCGTGTCACCCCTGCTGCCGGGGCTGCCTTTGTCGCCTTTTTCTCCCTTGTCACCCTTGGGGCCCTGCTGGCCCACCTTGACGCCGCGCACGTAGACGTCGCCGTTGTTCGCCACGCGGAACTTCACGTCGCCGTTCGCTTCTGCGCGGCCGACGATGAGATCGCCCGCGGTGTTGATGAAGTGCCCCGCGGCGCCGCTCGGCGACTGCGCGCGACCTTCCACGCCGTAGCTGTTGCCGCTGCTCGACGTCGACTCGCCCACCACTGCGCGCCCGAAGTTCGAGCTGGCGGTCGCCTTCACGCCGGTCGACGTGTTGCTCACGATGAGCGCTGGCGCGATCCCGCTCGACTTGATCTGCGCGCCCGGTGAGAGCGTCATCGCGTACGGCGCCGCCGCCATGTACTGCGACCCTTCGGTCACCGACGGTGTCGTCTCTTTGGCCCACCGCAGCACGGCGTTCTTCGTGCCCGCAAGCGTCGAGACGGGAATGCCGTCAGCTGACACGGTGCCGAGCCGCGTCGAGAACTTGCCGTCGTCGATTACGACCGCGCGCGTCTCGCTGTACAGCTCCACGCTGCCCTCCGACAGCGTGAAGACCAGCCGCAGCGAGCCGTCGGCGGCGCCAGCGACCTTCCCTTCGACGGGAAGCGTCAATGAGCCTGGCGTCGTGCTCTGCATCGGCGGGATGCCGGGCTGAATGATGATGCCGGTGCCACCGCCATTGGCGAACGCGACCGGCGCGATGGACCCCGTTTGAGTGAGCTGCAGACCGACGACACACGACACCACTGCGAGCCAGGTACGCTTCACGACACTTCCTTTGAGAGAGAGGTTGAATTGCTGCCCGCGTGAACGCGGACGGCGGTCAACATTCCCGAAGGAAGTGCTTCAGGCGGCGAGCACGCTGCGGAGCGCCGCGTTGAACGCGTCGGGCGCTTCGACCGGCAGCGCGTGGTGCGTGTCGGGCACCACGATGACGCGCGCGCCCGGCACCCGCGCCGCGAGCTCGTGCTTGCGCGCCAGCGGGGTGTAGTCGCCGTCGGCGCACAGCAGCGTCAGCGGCACGCGCAGCTCGCTCAACCTCGGCTCGACGTCCCACTCCAGCAGCGCGCGCGACTGCGCGACGTACACGCGCTTGTCGACCGTCGCGAGGTGCCCGCGGAACTGCGCGCGCAGCGCCTCGTGCTCCGGCTTCGGGAAGAGCTTCGGCGCGACGATGTTGCCGATGCCCTTCGGGCCCAACGTCAGCGTCACCGCGGACCGCAGCAGCAGCGCGAAGCGGTCTTTCAGCGTGCGCGGCTGCATCGTCGCCAGCGCGTTCACCACCGTCACCGACTTGAGGACCTCGGGCGCGTCGAGCGCCAGCTGCAGCGACGTCATGCCGCCCATCGAGAGCCCCACGACGTCGGCGCGTTCGACCTTCAGCGCGCGCAACGCGTCGGCGATGACGCGCGCGTAGCCGGCGAGCGAGTACGGCCCGAACGGCTTCGCGGTGTCCACCGACTTCCCTGAGCCCGGCAGGTCGAACGCCAGACAGCGGAAGTCCTTCGAGAAGTGCTCGAGCTGGAACTGCCAGTCGCCGACGTGGCTGCCGAGGCCGTGGAGGAACACGACCGTCGGGCCACTGCCGACGTCGACGTAGTTGAGCGTCACGTCTCCGATGCGCAGCGTCGCCATCTCAGTGCGCCTCGAACCACGCGGTGACGCGCTCTGGAGCCACGGGCAGCCACTCGTGCGACGCGTTGTCGTCCACCACGAGCTCGGTCACGAAGCCGTCGTCGCGCAGCCGCTCGTAGTACCGCTCGGCGGTGAAGAGCGGCACCGTGAGGTCGTCTTCGCCGTGAAGAAGCAACGTGGGTGGATGATCGGCCGGCAGCGACAGCGGCAGCACGCACACCGGGCCCGCGCACGTCGCCCAGCTCGCCGATTGAATCGCCAGCGCGCGGAAACGGCCCTCGTAGCTGAGCGCCATGCGGCTCGTCATGTAGCCGCCGCTCGAGATGCCGGTCGCGTACCAACGGCTCGCGTCGAGCGGCCCGAAGTCACCGCGCGCCATGCCCGCGAAGAGCGCGTCGATGAACGGTTGGTCCGTCGTGAGGTCCCACGGCACGCCCATGTTCGTCTGCCACGCGAGCCCGACCGCAGCGCTCGGCGCGATGACCACGAAGCCATGCTCGAGCAGCAGCGCCTGCAAGCGCGCCTGTTGGTAGCCGCCGAAGGGCGTCGAGCTCGAGACCGTGCCCCACGTCGTCGACGGGCCGAAGAAGCTGCCCTGGTAGATGACGACCACCGGGTAACCAGCATCGGGCGCCGGCGTGGTCGGCGTCTGCCAGTACACGTCGCGGCTCGCGGTGCCGGCGGTGAGGTTGGTGATGACGGCCGGGCAGGTGACCGCGTCGGCGGTGACGGTGCAGCGCGGCGTGCCCGCGTCGGTCGGCGGCGTCACGCCCGCGTCGAGCGTCTCACCGGCGTCGGGCTCGTGGCCTGCGTCGCGAACTTCGCCGGCGTCTACCGTGGTCCCGGCGTCTTCGTCAGGCACCGACGGCGTCGCACCACAGGCGGCCAGCAGCAGACAGGTGACGAGGGAGGTCGTTCGCACGCGTCACCGCGTACCACCCTGGCCACCGTCGAAGACAGCCTCGCTCGGGGCCACGCCGCGCGGCCGGTCAGATTGTGCAGTACAAAATCACTTCATGAAGATGGCTGAGCTCGTCCGCCGCTCGGGAATCGACAGGTCGACGATTCATCACTACCGGAACCTCGGTCTGCTCCCGCCGCCAGAAAGGAAGGGGCCGAAGCTGCACGTGTACGGCGACGCGCACCTCGCGTGTCTGAAGGACCTCACGAAGCTGCGCCGGGAAGGGCACTCGCTCGACGTCATCCGCGAGCGGCTCCGTCACCATCGACGCGCGCCGGTGACCGACGAGCCGACGACCAGCGACCCTGTGCGAGATCGTGTCATCGCCGCCGCGGTGCCGCTGTTCCTTGAGCGCGGCTACGACGGCGTGGAGCTCACCGAGCTGCTGCGCGCAGCGAACGTCGCGAAGGTGACCTTCTACCGGCACTTCAAGGGCAAGCCCGACTGCTTCCTCGCGTGCGTCGACGCCTTGCGCTTCTCGTTGGCGACGGCGGGCGAGCGCGCACAACTGGGCCGCGATTTTGATCGCGAGCTGCACCGCCGCGTGACCGCCGTGCTCTCGCGCAGCCGCGGGTGGATCGACCTGACGCGCCTGCTGCTGCAGACCGAAGCCGGCGCCGACGCCGAGCTGGCGCGCCGCGCGAGAGAAGCGCTGCACCGCATGGTGACCAACGCTGAAGCGACGCTGCGCCGCGGCCAACGCGCGGGCCGTGTGCGCGCTGGTGACACCGAGCTGCTCGCGTACCTGAGCTGGGGCGCGACGTTGTTCGCGGCGTACTGGCTCGAGCTCCGGGCACCGCGCGCTGTCGACGAGGCCGCCGCGCTGGCCAGCGCTTTCATCGACGCCGCGTTGAGGCCAGAGAACGACGAAGCCGCCCCCGGAATGAACCGGAGACGGCCTCGCTTACGTCAGCGGCTCAACCGCGCTGCTCAGTAGATGTTCATCGGCTGCGCCGACCCCGAGGGATGAAGCATGGTGCCA
>CAYWON010000024.1:0-55373 GCA_964459885.1 uncultured Archangium sp. | reverse complement strand
CGCCGCATTCCGGTGCAGTACACCAAGCGCATCTCGGGCCGTCAGATGTTCGCGGGCCAGGCCACGTACTTCCCGCTCAAGGTCAACGCGTCGGGCGTCATCCCGCCCATCTTCGCGGGCGCGCTCCTCTCCATGCCGGCCACGTTGGCCACCTGGGTGCCGGGCCTCGCCGGCGTCCAGCGCGCGCTGCAGTCGAACCAGTGGATCTACAGCGGCCTCTTCGTCGCGCTGATCCTCTTCTTCGCGTTCTTCTACACGTCGCTGACGTTTCGCGCCGACGACGTGGCGGACAACATCAAGAAGCAGGGCGGCTACATCCCCGGCATCCGCCCGGGCCAGCAGACGGCCGACTTCATCGAGCGCGTCTTGAACCGCCTGACCTTCGGCGGCGCGATCTACCTCGCGGCGATCTGCATCCTCCCCACGGTGCTCGCGAACGTGCTCCAGGTTCCGGGCTTCTACTTCGGCGGCACGGCGCTCCTGATCGTGGTCGGCGTCGCGCTCGACACCGTCCAGCAGATCGAGCAGCACCTCATCACGCGCAACTACGAGGGCTTTGCTGGTCCCCGTGGTCCGCGCATCCGCGGTCGTGTTCGCAGCGACGCGGCCACCGCCTGATCACCTCTGAGGGGGACTTCAACGATGCATCTCGTCTTCTTCGGACCGCCGGGCGCAGGGAAGGGCACGCAGGCGCAGAAGCTCGTCACTGAGTTGGGCATTCCGCAGATCTCGACCGGCGACATTCTTCGGGCCGCGGTGAGCAACGGCACCGCGCTCGGCAAGCAGGCCGGCCCGCTGATGGCGGCTGGCAAGCTGGTGCCCGACGAGCTCGTCATCGGCATCGTCGAGGAGCGACTCCGCGAGCCCGACTGCGCGCCGGGGTTCCTGCTCGACGGGTTCCCCCGCACGATTCCCCAGGCCGAAGCGCTGGCCTCGGTGCTGGGCAAGATGGGCAAGCGCATCGAGCACGTGGTGTCGCTCGAGGTGCCGGACGCCGTCATTCACGACCGCATGAAGGGTCGCGGCCGCGCTGACGACAGCCCTGAGACCGTGCAGAAGCGGCTCGATGTCTTCCGTGAGCAGACCAGTCCGCTCAAGGCGTATTACGAGAAGGTCGGCCTGCTGCGGCCGATCAACGGCGTGGGCGGGTTGGAAGAGATCTTCGCGGCGATCAAGAAGGCCATCGGCCGCTGACCTCACGGGCGCTTGCATCCCGTAAGGCGAGGTGGTAGTGGCCGCCGCTCCCATGGCTCCGAGAGGGGTCTGCTGTTGTCAATTTGAGGTTTTCATTTGGCGAAGGAAGACGCGATCGAGGTGGAAGGAACGGTGAAGGAACCGCTTCCCAACGCCATGTTCAAAGTCACGCTCGAGAGCGGGCATGAGATCCTGGCCCACATCTCCGGGAAGATGCGCATGCACTTCATCCGCATTCTTCCGGGCGACAAGGTGAAGGTTGAACTTTCGCCCTACGACCTGACCCGCGGCCGCATCACCTACCGCGCGAAGTAATTCACCGAAGTTCGAAGAGAACACGAAGAGGCACAACATGAAGGTTCGTCCGTCCGTCAAGAAGGTTTGCGAGAAGTGCAAGGTTGTCCGCCGCAAGGGCACCATCCGGGTGATCTGCCCCGCGAACCCTCGTCACAAGCAGCGCCAGGGCTGATTCCTCAGCTCCAGACCAACTCCCACCGTAACGAAAGAAGAAGAGACACATGGCCCGTATCGCAGGCGTCGATCTCCCGGTTCAGAAGCGAGTCGTCATCTCGCTCCAGTACATCTACGGCATCGGCATCAAGACCGCGCAGGACATCGTCGCCGAAGCTGGCATCGACGTGACCACGCGCACGAAGGATCTGACCGAAGAGCAGACCCGCAAGATCCGCGAGATCATCGAGGCCAAGTACAAGGTCGAGGGCGATCTGCGCCGCGAAGTGACCATGAACATCAAGCGCCTGATGGACCTCGGCTGCTACCGCGGCCTCCGTCACCGCAAGGGCCTCCCGGTCCGCGGCCAGCGCACGCACACCAACGCCCGCACCCGCAAGGGCCCGAAGCGTGGCGTGCAGCGCGTCAAGCCGGCGGCGCCTGCCAAGTGACTTCTTCAGGCCCGGCGCGAGTCGGGCTGACCACCTCCACGAACGGAACTAAGAGAAATGGCTGACGAGACGAACACCGCCCCTGTCGCTGCTGCCGCCCCGGCCTCGCCGGAAGCTGCCGCTGACAAGAAGGCCGCGAAGAAGAACAAGAACAAGAAGAACATCCTCAACGGGATCGTTCACATCCAGTCGACGTTCAACAACACGCTGATCACGTTCACGGACGTCACGGGCAACGTGATCTCGTGGTCGTCGGCCGGCTCGCGCGGCTTCAAGGGCTCGCGCAAGTCGACGCCGTTCGCCGCGCAGGTCGCCGCCGGCGACGCCGCCGCGAAGGCCATGGAGCACGGCCTCAAGAACGTTCAGGTGCTGGTGAAGGGCCCCGGCGCCGGCCGTGAGTCGGCCCTCCGCGCCATCGCCGCCGCTGGCCTCAAGATCTCGCTCATCCGCGACATCACCCCGATCCCCCACAATGGTTGCCGCCAGGCCAAGCGCCGCCGCGTGTGACCTGATCACCTTCAAACCGGAGAACTGACTTTGGCTCGTTACACCGCAAGCGTCTGCCGCATCTGCCGACGCGAGAACCTGAAGATGTACCTGAAGGGCGACCGTTGCTACACGGACAAGTGCGCGATTGAGCGCCGCCCGTACCCCCCCGGCCAGCACGGCCAGGGTCGCGTGAAGTTCTCGAACTACGGCGTGCAGCTGCGCGAGAAGCAGAAGGTCAAGCGCATGTACGGCCTGCTCGAGAGCCAGTTCCGTGGCTACTTCCACCGCGCCGCCGCGGCGAAGGGCAAGACGGGCGAGAAGCTCCTGCAGATGCTCGAGCTTCGCCTCGACAACGTGGTGTTCCGCATGGGCTTCGCCGACACGCGTGCTGAGGCGCGTCAGCTGGTGCGCCACGGCCACTTCACGGTCAACGGCAAGCGCGTGAACATCCCCTCGTTCTCGGTCAAGCCGGGCTCGTCGGTGGAAGTGCACGAGAAGTCGAAGAAGGTGCTGCGCATTCAGGAGGCCGTCGAGACGGTCGACCGCCGCGGCATTCCCCAGTGGCTCGACGTCGACAAGAAGGCCTTCAAGGGCACGGTGAAGACCAACCCGAACCGCGAAGACCTCACGATGGAGATCCAGGAGCAGCTCATCGTCGAGTTGTACTCGAAGTAATCCTCTGCCTCACGGCGAGGGTTACCGCGGAGCGGATCGCAATTGCGGTCTGCTCCGTCGGCGTTTTGAAGGTTTGACGAAATTCCCGAGCCGTCCTCCCGGGTTTGTCCCGGGTACGTTGGTGGCGGCTGGGCAATGAGGGCAGGACACAATGGCTGAATCAAATCTGGTTGCGAAGAACTGGCGTGATCTCATCAAGCCTCGGAAGATCGACATCGACTCCGAGAGCACCGGCACCTACGGCAAGTTCGTCGCCGAGCCGCTCGAGCGTGGCTTCGGCACGACGCTGGGCAACTCGCTCCGCCGCGTGCTGCTGTCGTCGCTCCAGGGCGCCGCGATCGTCAACGTGAAGATCGAAGGCAACGGCGGCCTCGTCGAGCACGAATTCACGACCATCCCGGAAGTCTCGGAAGACGTGACGGACATCGTGCTGAACCTCAAGGAAGTGCGTCTGCGCATGCACACCAACGAGGTCAAGACGATCCGCATCGAGGCGGAAGGCCCGAAGGAAGTGAAGGCTGGCGACCTCATCACCGACGACCAGGTCGAGGTGCTGAACCCCGGTCACCACATCTGCACGCTCGCCGAGGGCGGCAAGATCCGCATGGAGATCACCTGCCGTCGTGGCCGTGGCTACGTGCCGGCGCAGAACAACAAGGTCGCGGGCTCGCCCATCGGCTCGATCGCCATCGACTCGCTGTACTCGCCCGTGTCGAAGGTGAACTACCTCGTCACCAACGCGCGCGTTGGCCAGCAGACGGACTACGACAAGCTCTCGCTCGAAGTGTGGACCGACGGCTCGGTCACCCCGCAGGACGCCGTGGCGTACGCCGCGAAGATCCTCAAGGAGCAGCTCACGGTCTTCGTGAACTTCGAAGAGACCGAAGAGCCCACGGCCGTCGAGGCGCCGCAGACCGAGGCCAAGCTGAACGAGAACCTCTTCCGCTCGGTTGACGAACTTGAGCTCTCGGTGCGTTCGGCCAACTGCCTGCAGCAGGCCAACATCCGCACCATCGGCGACCTCGTGCAGAAGACCGAGGCCGAGATGCTGAAGACGAAGAACTTCGGCCGTAAGTCGCTCAAGGAGATCAAGGAGATCCTGGCTGAGATGGGTCTCTCGCTCGGCATGAAGCTCGAGAACTGGCCTCCGAAGACCGCGGCTGCCGTGGCGCTGCCCCCCAGCGCGCCCCGCGTCTGAGTCGTCCCGTTTCACGCAGTGCCCCGGGCGCATTCCGCTCCCGGGTTCCCAACAAAATCCGCGGGTGGTGACACGCGCGGGTTACGTCCACCGGGTACCTCGTACGGCCGCGGTGGTTGAGAGAAGAAGACATGGAACACAAGGTCGGAAATCGGAAGCTGCAGAAGTCGACGGCGCACCGCCTGGCGATGCTGAAGAACATGGTGACGTCACTCATCGAGCACGAGCGCATCACCACCACCGTCCCCAAGGCGAAGGAAGCCCGCAAGATGGCCGAGAAGGTGATCACGCTCGGCAAGAAGGGCGGCCTCAACAACGTGCGCCTCGCGCAGCGTTACGTGAAGGACCGCGTGCTGCTGCAGAAGCTGTTCGGTGAGCTGAAGGACCGCTACGCCAACCGCAAGGGCGGCTACACGCGCATCATGCGCGCGGGCTTCCGTCGCGGCGACGCGGCGGACATCGCGATCCTCGAGCTGGTTGATCGCCCCGAGGCGGCGCCGGCTCCTGAGGCGAAGGCTGAAGAGAAGGCCTGAGTCGCGGCAGCAAGCGACGCAAAGCGGAACGCCCGGTTCTCTTTCGAGAGCCGGGCGTTTTCGTTTCTACGGGCGCTGAGTGGTTGGCTACTGCACTGGCGCGCCGCCCTGGAGCAGCGGCACCTCGGCCTCCGGCTCGCGCACCTTCACGGTGATGTCGGTGATGCGGAGGCTGCTGGGCGCGCGCTTGCCGGCGTCGTCAAAGAGGACCGCCGGCGAGAGGGTGGCGTTGCCGCCAGCGGCGTCGAGCTGCGACATCGTCGCGCGGTACTTGCCGTTGACGGTGATCTCCACGTCTTGCCAGACGTCGTTGCTCTCGTTCTTCACCATGTAGACGGGTGAGGTCGCGTCGCCGGCGAGCACCAGCACCGCGTTGATCTCGTTGCTGGGGCCCGACGACGGGCACGCCACGCCGAACGCGCCCACAGAGAGCAGCAGCCAGATGGTGAGGACCAGCGCCTTGTACTTGAAGAACCGGTCGCTGCTTTTGAAGTCGTCGACCACCTCGCTCAAGATCGAGAACGAGTTGAGGACGGTGTCGACCGCCCCTTCCTTGAGCCGTTCGCTGGTGGCCTTTTGCGGCTCCGGCTCGAGCGGCTGCATGCGGGCGGCGCTCCGCACCTGCTGCAGCTGAGGGTTGGAGACCGATGGCCTGGGAGGCGGGGCGGCGCCGCGCACCGGGCGGGCAAGTTCCAGCTCGGGCTCTGGCGGCGGGTTGTTCGGGTCTTGCGGGCCGTTCACGGCGCCGAGTGTAGCAGGGCGGGGACGGGGCTCAGCGCACCTTCAGGCGCTCCAGGGCGCGTGAGGCGACGGCGTTCTCGGGCTGCTGCTCGAGCACCTTCTGCAGCCACTTGCTGGCCTCGGCCGACGCGTCGGAGCGCTCGGCGTCGGTGCGCGCCTTGGTGAAGCGCTCGGTGTGCAGCACGCCCATGCGGAGCATGAACTCGAGGTTCTCCGGATCGCGGTCGAGCACGGCGCGCAGTTCGCGCGTGGCGGCGGGCCAGTTGCCGTCGAGCTGGTACACGAGCGCCAGCTTGCCGCGCGCGGCCGGGCTCTCGGGCAGCAGGTGTGCGGCCACGGCGAACTGCTCGCGGGCCGTGACGTAATCGCGGCGGTCGAGCGAGAGGTCTCCGAGGCGCATCCACGCGCGGTCCAGCACCGGGTTGCGGTCGAGCGCCTTGCGGTAGTGCTCTTCGGCGCTCTTCAGCTTCTGGCGGCCATCGTAGAGCTCGGCCAGGTAGAGGTGGTTCTTCCCGTCGTCGGGAGCGAGGTCGATGGCGCGCTTGAGCTCGTCCACGGCGCGGCCGGCGTCATCGAGGCGGGCCCACGAGAGCCCCAGCAGCGCGTGGAGGATGGCTTCGTCAGGGTGGTCGCGCAGCAGCTCCTCGAGCTGCACGATCGCCTGCTGTGGCACGTCGGCGACCTCCAACCATTGGATGGCCTGCTCGAGCTGCGGCCGCGCGGCGCGGGGGAAGTGCGAGAACGGATCGGCGATCTGCTCCATCAACCCACGCGCGAGCTTCACGTCGGCCGGTGACGGGTCGCCCATCACGGCCACGCGCACGGCGTCGACCGCCGTCTTCGAGTCGCCGGTGCGGTAGCGGGCCTTCGCCAGCGGGAGCTGCCACGCGGCGTGATCGGGCGCTGCCTTCGTCGCGGCCTCGAGCTCGGTGCGCGCCGGCTCGAACTGCTCCGATTCCAGCAGCGCGACGCCCAGCCGGTACCGGAACTCTGGTTCTCCGGGGGCCAGCTCGACGGCGCGACGGAAGTGGGTGATCGCTTCGGCGCTGGCCTCGGCGGCGCGAGAGAACCGCACGAGCCCCTGTTGGTAGTGGGCGATCGGGGTGTCTTTGCCGACGAGCGAGGCCAGCAGCGTGTCTCCGGTGCCGGCTTTGACGTGCGCTTCGGCCAGCATGCGCGCGAGCGCGAGGTCGTCAGGTGATTTCGCCTGCAGCTCGGTGAGGATCGGCACCGCCTTCGCGCCGTCACCGCGCTGCAACAAGACCTGCGCCTCCTCGCGAGGCGTCAGCGCCCGACCGTTCGCGCCCGTGGTGACGCACCCTGCGAAGACGAGCGTGAAGATCGCGAACCGAAGCCGACGCATGCGCCGCTTCTATAGCGGACTTCCACCGCGCGGGGTCCGCTCGACGCGCGCTGCGAAGGAGTGGGGTGGCGGCGCCGCCGCACCGGGAGCGCCTGGTGCTGCATCGCAGCGCAGGGGAACGTCTGCTGCTGATTGATTGAACGTGTTCAGTGAGTCGTTAAACGTGTTTAACGAGAACGCTCGATGGGGGCTCGTAGTGCAGTGGCCATCGGTCCGCGAAGTTCGACGGTGCACTCTTGACGCCCGCTGGCCGACTGGCTGCGACGCAAAGAGCGCGGAGCGCGCGGGGGAATCTCAGGCGCACTGTCTATCGGGTTGATTGAACGCGTTCGCCGAGTCGCTGAACGTGTTCCGCGAGCGGGCGAACCTGTTCGGGGACGCCGGTTCACTGTGGATGCCCGCTGGCTGGCTGCCCGAGACGAACCAGGGGGGAACTCAGCGCCGCTTCGCGCGGATGATCTGAATCCCCTGCTTCTTCTTCGGGGCGGCGCCCTTCGCGAGCTTCTTCTTGAGCGCCAGGTACTCCGGGTTCTTCGGGTCCTTCTTCAAGGCTTCAGCGACGATCTTCTCGCCGCGTTCCACGTTGGCCCACGTCTCGGCGTAGTACCGGGCGAGCTGGATCTTCTCGTCGAACGTGATCTCGTTCTGGAAATAGAGTTGCTCGAGCGCGGCGATGGCGTCGGGCTTGTTCCCGAGCTTCTCGTGCACGCGCCACAGGCCGCCGAGCGCCGGCGCGAAGTTCCCGTCGTTTCGCAGCGCCGCCTGGTAGTCGCCGAGCGCCTCCTCGTACCGCCGCTGCAGCTCGTACGCGCGGCCACGCACGTAGAGCGCGCGCGGCCACCCGGGTTCCATCGCGAGGATGCGATCGATGAGCACCTGCGCCTCACCGCCACGGTCCTGCAGGAGCCGGATCTCCGCCAGCAGCGCCAGCGCGTCGGCGTCCTTCGGGTCTTCTTCGACGACGTGCTCCACCAGCGCGGACGCCTCGTCGGTGCGCCCTTGCTCGTTCAACACCCGCGCCTTGAGCGACAACACGTCGGCCCGCTTGGCCTCGCGCGCGTCGATCATCTGCAGGTCGTTCTCGGCCGCCGTGACCTGCTTCTCGTTGAGGAAATACCGGGCGCGCAGCAGTCGCGCGCTCGTGAGTTCGGGGTTCTCGTTGATGACGCGGTCCATCACCTTGGCGGCGAGGACGACGTCGCCCTTGAGGAAGAGGATCTCTGCTTCCATGGCCTTCGCGTCGGGGTCGTCGGGCGAGTGCACCTGGATGCGCTCGATGGTGCTGAACGCCTCGCTGATGCGCCCGGCGTACGCCAGCATGCGCGCGAGGTCGATCAGCTCGGTGTCGGTCAGCAGGTCGGCGTCGCGCAGCGACGACAGTTCGACGATGGCGGCCTTCGTCTGGTGCATCTTGCGCAACAGGTCGGCGCGCTGCCGCCGCACGCTGGGGTCGGCGATGCCCGAGACACTCTCGGCCTGTTTCAGCGTCAACGTTGCGCCCGCTTCGTTGCCGGCGAGTCGGTAGGCGTCAGCCAGCAGCAGGTACAGGCTCGCGTCCTCGGGTGAGACCGAGATCGCCTTCTTGAACTGGGCGACAGCGGCGGCAGCCCGGCCTGCGGCGAGATCGAGACGCCCCTGCGCGACGTGATCGATCGTCGTCTGCACCTTGGCGCGGGTCGCGGCGCGCTCAGGCTCTTCACAAGCCGTGACGAAGAGCAGGATCACAGGGACGAAGCGACGCATCGGTCGAAACTACCGGTGTTACGATGAGTGGTCGATGGCGATGGACCCGTTCGTACGAAAGCTGGTGCTGCGTCTGTTCGACGAGGGCGCGCCATTGTCGCGCAACCGCCACTTCCACACCTTCGAGACCGAAGAAGGAAAGCGCGCGCTGCGAATCTCGAAGCGGCTGCGCGCGTTGCAGTCGGACATCGCCAGGTGCCGGGCCGAAGGCGGCACGTCCGAGATCGTCACCGACCGCGCCGGCGATGAGATCAAGGTGCAGATCTCTCTGAAGGCGCTGCGCTCGACTCGGCACACGACGCTCGACGCCACGGAGTACGAACTTCTGCGGCGCCTCGTGCCGATGCTGCCGCCGCCCGGCGCGCACTGATCGTTTCGTCGAACGCGTTCGGCGACGTCACCCCGTCCCATGGCGGCGGGCGTGCGTTCTTTCTGTCGAAGTAATGGTGGGCGTCTCCGGTTGCCCAGTCGATGCGCGATCACGGCGGTCGGCACCACGCCGCAGCCGCGACCGTCTGACGCGGCACACGGACGAGAGGTGCGCGACGGCTGCTGTCGCTGCGGCTGGGGAGCGGCGCGTGTGTCGAGGCAGGACCCCGCGCTGGCTCGCATGCAAGTCAACGCGACGCACCTCGATGCGCGCCGCACGAGGACGGCGAGCCGCTCAGACGGAGCGGCGTCGAACTTGGCGGCGGGTGTCGAAGTGATGGTGGGCGCGTTTCACGCCCGCGCCCCGGTGTGGCGGAACACGCCCCGTGCACGCTGGCCAGCGCACCGCTTCGCGCCGTGATCCCGCATCGCCCGGGTGGGCAGCACGCGGGAAGCCGCGACCATCTGACGCGGCAGACGGACGGGACGGGCGCTAGGGCTGCTGTCGCGCGGCGCGTGAGTTCGGTTCGGCCCGTCGCCCCGGCGAACGCTCGAGGCAAGGTGGCGAATGATGGGCGGCGACGAGGCACACTGGACGTTTCGGAGAACAACGCGTCGATCACGTGCAACGTCTGCACGGGCGCACAGAGGAGGGAGGGGAGGTGGCTCGGCACGGGCCAGACACGCTTGGTCTCACGCTGCGGCGGGCGTCGATGGCCTGACTGCCGTCCCGGCGACGGCGAACGGTGCGACGGGCCGCGGCACCAACGGCAACAACACGCTCGACTCCGCAGAAAGCAGCCGTCCACGTCCGGGGTGAACGCACGAGGCAGGAGGCGCAGCGTGTTGAACGCGTTCCGCCTCTCGTTAAACACGTTCAACCAAACTGGAGGCCCACTCCGCGCTCAGCCCGACTGCAGGCGGCGTGAGGCGGACAAGCACACGCCCCGTTTCACAGATTGCGCTGACGTCCGCGAAAGCGGCGAGCGTTCGAGCGGCACCGTCGTGCCGCGCACTCGAAAGAGAACGGTCTCCGCTGTCCGCACTCAGCCCAGGAGCGCCGCCGCGCGCTTCACCGTCGTCTCGGCGCCAGCCTTCGCGGCGCGTGGGCCGACGGCGACCACGACCAACCGGTCCGCCGCGAGCCAGGTCCGCGCCACCCGCTTGAGCTCCGCGAGCGTCACGCGGCCCAGTTCCTTCTTTCTCGACTCGAACGTCTCCGCCGGTCGGAACAACTCGATGCCACCGAACCAGCCGCACAAGTCGGCCGGTGAGTCCTGCTGGAAATCGACGTGCAACGCGAACCGCGTCTTCGCCCGCTTGAGCTCTTCAGGACTGACGCGACCCGCGCGCAACGTGCCCACCACGCGCAGCACCTCCGCCAGCACGCGCGACAGGTTCTTCGGGGCACACGCGCCTTCGATCTCGAACAACGCCGTGTCGTGAAACGCGTCGATCGCCGCGCCGACCGAGTACGCGAGGCCGAGCCGCTCCACGATGCGGTGCGGGAGCCGACTCGACAGCCCGTCGTCCAGCACGCGTCGTAGGAGCGCGAGGGCGGCCGCGTCAGGGTGCGACTCCGGCGCCGCGGGAAATGAGAGGCGGAACTCGACCTGCGATTCGTCGAGCGTCACGTACTTGAAGCGCGGGCCGGTCGGCGCCAGCGCGGGCGGTGACACCTCGGTCAGCCGCGGCCCGTGGGGCAGGTGACGAAACGCCGACTTCGCCGCCTTGATCACTCGTTGCCGGGTGACAGGGCCCGCGACCGCCAGCACCATGTTCCCACCGACGTACGCGCGCTCGAGGTGTCGCTTCGCGTCGCCGCGGGTCAGGCGCTTCACCGACTCAGGTGTCCCCGCGATCTTGAGCGCCAGCGGATGCGCACCAAACAAGACGCGCTTCGACAGGTTGTCGACGTCGATGTCGCGGCCGCGCTCGTCGACCTCGTCGAGCATCTCTTCGAGGATCACGCGCTTCTCGACGTCGAGCTGCTTCAGCCGAGGCCGCGAGAGCATGTCGCCGAGGATCGACAGCGACACCTCGAGCCCGTCGGCGTGGCACGGTGTGTAGAAGTAGCTCGAGTCGCGCATCGTGGCGGCGTTGAGGTTGCCGCCCGCGGCTTCCACGGCCGCGTTCATCTGCACCGAGTTCGGGTACTTCTCGCTGCCACGGAAGAAGAGGTGCTCGAGGAAGTGGCTCACGCCGCTCGTGCGCTCGTCTTCATGTCGGCTGCCGACGCGCACGTACACGGCGCACATGACGCTGTGCAGGTGCGGGGTCTCGACGGTGACGACGGTAAGCCCCGAGGGCAGGACATCGCGGCTGACTTCGAAGCTCACGATCGCGGGCGTCTACGTGCTGCGCCGTGACGCGTGGTCGAAAATCGACATCAGTCGCGCGGAAAGCGGAGCCTGAAGGTGGTGCCCCGACCGACGTCGCTCTCGACTTCGATGCGACCTCCGTGCGCCTCCACGATCTGCCGCGACAGCGACAACCCGAGGCCGGTGCCGCCTTGCTTGGTCGTGAAGAAGGGCTCGAACAGCCGACTCTTCACGTCGGCCGTCATCCCGCCGCCGGTGTCGATCACCTCGACCATCAACCCGTCGCCAGTCGCCGAGGTGCGAATCGTCAGCCGGCCGCCCGCCGCCATCGCCTCACGCGCGTTGCGCACGAGGTTCAACATCACCTGGCGCACCTGGCCTTCATCGGCGAGCACGGGCAGGGCGGCCTCGCCCAGCTCCAGCTGCACGCTGATGCCCGCGCGCTCGAGCTCCTCACGGGCGAAGCCCATCACCTCTTCGACCAGCTTCCCGAGATCTTCGTTGCGCTTCACGGGCGAGGGCAGGCGCGCGAGCCGCAGGTAGTCCTCGGTGATCTCCGTGAGCCTGTCGACCTCGCGCGTGACCGACGAGAGCAGGTCGCGCGCTTCCTTCGCGTCGCCGTCTGACCCGAACTGCGCGGCCGCGAGTTGATCGGTCAGCATCTCGACGTTGAGGCCGATCGACGACAGCGGGTTGCGGATCTCGTGGGCCACCTGCGCCGACACCCGACCCACGGCGGCGAGCCGCTCCGCGCGCAGCAGCTCTTCCTGCTTCTGCTGCAGCTGCGCTTCACGCTCCTTGAGCGCCGTCGCCATCGAGTCGAACTCGCGGGCCAGCACGGCGATCTCATCTTCACCTTCGACGCCGATCTTCGCTTCGTAGTCGCCGCGCCGCACACGCGAGACGCCCTCGATGAGCGTGCGCACCGGCCGCAAGCTACGCGCCGCGATGCCCGTGGCGATCAACCCCACGCCGATGGCGATGACAGGGAAGAGGATGATGGCGACACCCGTGCGGCGCTCGCGTTCCTGCGTCAGCCGCACGCGCTCGTGAATGCGCGCTTCGAGCGAGCCATGCAGCAGACGAATGGTGGAAGACAGCGCGTTCTCCAGCTGCTGCAGCCGGTCGAGCGCTTTCCCCGCGGCGTCCCAGTCGGGGTTCGGCGTCTCGAGCATGGTGAACACGCGATCGGCCTCGGCCTCGTACTCGGCGAAGCGCATCGTCAGCTCGTCGAACTTCCTTCCCACGTCGGTGACGAAGGGCCGTTCAGCTTCAGGCGCGAACTCGAGCACGCGCTGCGCCGTCTCTTTCCCCGTGCGCAGCCGGCCCGCCATCAACCCGGGGAAATAGAGGCGCGCGAGGCGAATGAGCGCCTTCCGGGTCTCGACGTTGGGCTCGTCGCGCAGACGCGCCGTGTCCTTCGCCTGGTTCGCCTGGAACGTCTCGATGGCGGCGACCGTCTGGGAAAGGCCGAGGTACCCCTCGGACACGAGGCGGATCTCCAGCTGGTTCTGCCGCAGCGTGTAGACCGAGAAGCCGGAGACCGCGCCGAAGGTGACCAGCACCACCGCGTAACCGACGAAGATGCGTGTGGTGAGAGAGAGCTTCACAGGGGCGTGCCGCGCAATTTGACCGCGTGTGGGAGAAACCACTATGTTCCGCGCGGCTAACCGATTGTTTTATCAGCCAATTCCAAACATGTCCCGTCTCATTCCGCTGATGTGGGTGTGCGTCGCCTTTGCGGCGCCGCAGGTCTTTGCGCAGAAGCCGCGCGTGGTGTTGGTGCCTTTCGTGCCCGGTGACGGCGCGACGGCCAACGCCGCGTCGAAGTGGAACGCGCTCATCGTTGACGAGCTGAAGTCTCGGCCCGATGTCATGGACTACGTCGCGTCGCCGGCGACGAAGGCCGCTGTCCCCGACGCGAGCTCGGCCGCCAAGCGTGGCCCGAGCGCAGAAGCGGTCGGCGCGCTCGACGCGGGCAAGAAGGCCTTCGACGATCTGCGCTTCGACGACGCGCGCACGAGCCTCAAGAAGGGCATCGACGCGATGCTGGCTGACCCGGCGACCGCTGACTACGAGGCCGTCACCGACGGCTACGTGAAGCTGGCCGCGTCGGCCTTCCGCATGGGTGAAGAGAAGGCCGCGAAGGAAGCGCTCGTCGAGCTCGCGCGCTTCAACCCGAACTACCAGCTGCCGGCCGGTTTCCCGCCCGTGTTCCAGCGCGAGTTCGACAAGGCCAAGAAGCGCCTCGACAAGCAGCCCAAGGGCAGCGTGTCGATCGAAGGGCCGGCGGGCTCGACGGCGTTCCTCGACGGGCGCGACCTCGGCATGGTGCCGGTGCTCGAAGAGCAGGTGCCCGGCGGCACGCACTACGTGCTGGTCGAAGGCACCAAGGGCGAGCGCTACGGCCAGGCGATCAACGTGACCGGCGGCACCGTGAAGGTGAAGGGCTCGTTCGGCGGCGGCAGCGACAAGCGCGCCGTCATCGGTGGCAACGCGCCGGTGCCTGACCCGACCATCACCGCCACCGTCGACGAGGGCGTGCAGGGGCGCCTCGGGCCGTACATGCGCGCGGTGAACGCGGACTACGCGGTCATCGGCTACGTCTACAAGACGAGCGACTCGCAGCTGACCGCTGGCGCGGCGATCTTCTCGGCGAAGAATCAGGCCTTCTCGGCGCTCAAGCCGGTGACCTTCGACACCGACGTGCTGACGGCCAACACCGAGGCGTACAAGCTCGGCGCGGAGATCGTGCAGCGCTTGAGCAGCTTCGGCGCGGCGACTTCGTTGCCGCTCAACCTCGCGTCACGCGGCGCCAAGGCCGGCACGAGCACTGCGGTCGCGAAGAAGGACGACGCGCCCACCAACACCGACGATCTCGCCGTGTCGGGCCCGCGCGGCCCGAAGAAGGTCGTCCTGGTGCCCAAGCAGCCCGAGCGCACCATCGCCGCGGTGGAAGAGCCGCCGGCAGATCTCGGCGAGAAGCCGCCGGAAGAGACGAAGTCGGAAGTGAAGGGCGGCGTGCCGGCCTGGGTGTGGATCGTCACGGGTGTGGCGGTCGCGGCGGGCGCAGGTGTGGGCGGCTACTTCGGCATTCGTGAAGCGACGAAACCGGTGACGGGCACCGTCACGGCGACCTGGTGATCAAGAACATGAAGCGATTGCTGTCGGCGGCAGTGCTGGTCGTTGCGCTCACCAGCTGCGAGCCCAAAGAAGTGAACTACGCGCTCAACATCGTCACGCAGAGCTGCGATCCGTCATCGGATCCGTTCAACGGGGTGCAGTTCCTCCGCATTCGCGTGACGGGCGAGAACATGGACCCCAAGACCGAGGTCTCGTCGGCCAACCCGTCGACGCGCTCGGTGAAGATCCCCGAGATCCCCGCCGGCCTGGGTCGTGTCATCGAGGTGCGCGGCTACGACGCGGACCCCGGCTCGGGCGGCAAGGTGGTCTCGGTGGGTCGCACGCTGCCGTTCGACGTGCCCGACGTGGTGCCGGAAGAGCTCGTCGACGGCGCGCTGCGGAAGAACGTGATCCTTCGCAAGGTGAACTCGTTCGCGCCGATCGTGTCGGCCGCGGCGGCGACGCAGTGCCAGCAGATGCGCGTCGAGCGGGCGGGGCACACCGCGACGTTGATGAAGAGCGGCAAGGTGCTCATCGCCGGCGGCTACAACCTCAAGCAGGGCACGGCCGAGAAGAAGGCCTTGTCCGACGTCGAGATCTACAACCCGGAGACCGGCGCGTTCGAGCTGGGCAAGCCGCTGTCGATCACCGCGCAGGGCTCGGTGATCGAGCTGCCGGCCGCCTATGCCGCGGCGATCCGTATTCCAAACGGGCAGATCGTCATCTGGGGCGGTGAGACCTACGGCGTGAACAACGTGCCGGGCCCGCGCACGCAAGTGTTGTTCTACGACGAGACCGTCGACGACTACGGCGCGCTCGGCCCGCGAGAGACACCGCAGATCGCGCGCTCGCACCACCAGATGGCCATCGACGCCAACGGCAAGGTGCTGATCGTCGGCGGCGTCAGCCGCGCGAACGTGCTCACGCCCGAGGTCGAGTGGCTCGACACCGCGACCAACGCCTACAGGGTGGTCGGCGGCGTGACGATGCAACTGCTGGGTGCCACGGTCATGCCGGTGAAGGGCGGCGAGTTCATCGCGGTCGCTGGCGGCACCGACGGCGTGAACGTCAAGGACGACGTCACCTTCTTCAAGCACACCGGCATGACGTTCGCGCAGCAGTCGCTGTCGAACCCGCCGCGCCTCGCGCAGCCGGGTCGACGTGAAGCTGCGGGCGCGCTCATTCGTGATGGCGCCGACCTGCTCGTGCTGGGCGGCTACACCAACGCGACCACGGTGACGCCGAGCGCGTCGTCGGACCTGTTGAACGGCGCAGCGGGCACCATCGGCATGGGCCCCGACGTGCGCAACGCGCGCGGCGAGATGTGCGCGGTGACGATGGGTGACGGCACGGTGCTGGCGGCCGGCGGTCGCACCAATGAAGGCATCAACCCGCGCTCTGACGCGACGGCGGTGCTCATCAGCCCCTCGAGCGGCGGCGGCGTGACCAGCATCGGCGCGCCCAACCTGCCGAAGGCCCGCTACGGCCACACGTGCACGACGCTGGCTGACGGCACGGTGCTCATCACCGGCGGCATCCACGAGACGGTCGATGGATCGATGGAGATCCTCAACGACGCGTACATCTACACGCCCGTGCCTGCAGCTGACTGAACGAGTCAGGTTCGCGCTACGCCCCCGGCCTCAAGGTTGATAGAGGCCGGGGCATGAATTTCGAGCTGACCGAGGTCCAACGCGACATTCAGAAGATGACCCGTGAGTTCGCCGCGCGCGAGCTCATCCCCAACGCGCGGAAGTGGGACGAAGAGCACGCCTGGCCCACCGAGGCCGTGCAGAAGCTCGCGGAGCTCTCGCTGCTGGGCATCGCGGTCGACGAAGAGTGGGGCGGGGCCGGCCTCGACAACGTCAGCTACGCGCTGGCGATGGAAGAGATCAGCCGCGGCTGCGCGTCGACCGGCGTGATCATGAGCGTCAACAACTCGCTCTACTGCGACCCGGTCAAGCGCTTCGCCACGCCGGCGCAGAAAGAGAAGTGGCTCAAGCCCTTCGCCAGCGGCGAGAAACTGGGCTGCTTCGGCCTCACCGAGCCGCAGGCCGGCTCTGACGCCGCCGCGCAGCAGACCGTCGCCGTGAAGAAGGGCGACCGCTACATCATCAACGGCTCGAAGAACTGGATCACCGTCGGCCCCAAGGCCGAGGCGATCGTGCTCTTCACCATGACGAACAAAGAGGCCGGCAACCGCGGCATCACGGCGTTCATCGTTCCCACGTCGACGCCCGGCTTCAAGCGCATGGCGCCCGACAAGAAGATGGGCATCAGCGCCGCGTGGAGCTGCTCCATGTACTTCGAAGACATGGAAGTGCCGGCCGAGAACCTGCTCGGCAAGGAAGGCGAGGGCTTCAAGGTCGCGATGTCGACGCTCGACGGCGGCCGCATCGGCATCGCGTCGCAGGCGCTGGGCATCGCGCGCGCGGCCTACGAAGAGGCGCTGCGCTACTCGGGCGAGCGCAAGTCGTTCGGCAAGTACATCCGCGAGCACCAGGCCATCCAGTTCATGCTGGCCGACATGGCGACCGAGATCGACGCGGCCCGCCTGTTGGTGCTGCGCGCCGCCGTCATGAAGGACAAGGGCCTGCGCCACTCGCCCGAGTCGGCGATGGCCAAGCTCTACGCCAGCGAGATGGCCAGCCGCGTCGCCAACAAGGCGCTGCAGATCTTCGGTGGCATGGGCTACTCGAAGGAGATGGACGCCGAGCGCCACGTGCGCGACGCGCGCATCACCGAGATCTACGAGGGCACCTCGGAGATCCAGCGCATCGTCATCGCCGCCAACCTCCTCAAGGACTGAACGACAATGATCAACGCCTTCGTCGTCGCGATCACGCTCGCCGCAGACCCCGCGCCCGCCGCCAGCGGCGACGCCATGAAGAACGTGGTGAAGGACGCCATCGCGCAGCAGAACGATGGGCCTGACGTGAGCAAGCTCCCGTTCACGCCTGACTCGATCAAGCAGGTCGTCATGCACTACCAGCCGCGCATTCAGGGTTGCTACGAGGACCACCTCGCGACCAGGAAGAAGGCGCCGGAAGGCCTGCTCAAGAGCACGTTCACCATCACGCCCGATGGCCTCGTGAAGAACGCGAAGACCAACAAGAAGACGAGCACGCTGCGCGATCCCGGGCTGCATGACTGCGTCATCGCGGTGATCTCCACGATGACCTTCCCCAAGCCGCCTGACTCGAAGGACCACCCCATCGAGTTCCCGTTCAACCTCAAGGCCGTGCACTGAGATGGACTTCGAGCTCACCGACACGCAGCGCCAGGTGCGAGACCTCGCGCGCAAGTTCGCGAAGGAGGTCGTCGAGCCGCGCGCGCGTCAGACCGACCGCGAAGAGAAGTTCCCCGCAGACGTCTACAAGCAGATGGCCGAGCTGGGCCTGCTGGGCGTCAACGTGCCAGCCGAGCTGGGCGGTGCCGAGGCCGGCGTCGTCTCGTACTCGCTGGCGATGATGGAGATCTCCGCGGCGTGCGCGTCGACCTCGGTCGGAATGGCCGTCACCAACATGGTGGCCGAGCTGATCGTGCAGTTCGGCACCGACGCGCAGAAGAAGAAGTACGTGCCCTTCATCACCAGCGGGCAGGCCATCGCCGGTGCGTTCGCGCTGTCGGAGCCGCACGCTGGGTCAGACCCGGGCGCGGGCCGCACCACCGCGGTGAAGCAGGGCGACAAGTGGGTGCTCAACGGCACCAAGCAGTGGATCACCTCGGGCGCGTACGCCGGCGTCATCATCGTGTGGGCGCGCACCTCGAACGACGGCAACAAGGGCCTGTCTTGCTTCATCGTCGAGGGCGGAGCGCCGGGGCTTCACGTCGGCCGCGCTGAAGACAAGATGGGCCTGCGCGGGTCGAACACCGTGCAGCTCACGTTCGAGAACTGCGAGCTGACCGACGCGCACCTGCTGGGCAAGCAGGGCGACGGCTTCAAGCTGGCGATGGTGGCGCTCGACGGTGGCCGCATCGGCATCGCGTCGCAGGCCTGCGGCGTCGGCCGCGCGGCGGTCGAAGCCAGCGTGAAGTACTCGAAGGAGCGGCAGGCCTTCGGCAAGCCCATCGCCGGGTTCCAGGCGCTGAGCTTCATGATGGCCGACATGACGACGCAGCAGCAGACCGCCGAGCTGCTGACGCTGCGCGCCGCGTCGATGAAGGAAAAGAAGGTGCCCTTCACGCGCGAGGCGTCGATGGCGAAGTTGTTCGCCTCGGAGATGTCGAACCGCGTGTGCGACAAGGCCGTGCAGATTCACGGCGGCTACGGGTACCTCGATGAGTTCCCCGTCGAGCGGTACCTGCGCGACGCGCGCGTGCAGACCATCTACGAAGGCACCAGCGAGATTCAGCGCCTCGTGATCGCGCGCGAGGTCATCAAAGCGGCCGGCTGAAACGCAGCCCCCTGAAGGAGTCGTCGCATGTTCCGCATCGTCACGTTGTCTGCCGTCTGTGCTGCCTTCCTCGCCTGCGGGCCCAAGCCGATGCCGCGGCCCGACGCCGGTGAAGAGGTCGACGCCGGAATGATGGAGGTCGATGCGGGCCGCCCGCGCGGTGACGACCCGCCGGCGGGCTGGCAGGTGGTGGCGGAGCTGCCTGCGGGCGCTGCGCCGTCGCAGAAGCTGGGCATCTCGGTCGCGTCGGCGCCTGATCAGCACCAGCAGCCGCTCGTGGCGATGCTCTACGAGGACCCCAACGGCGACCTGAACTTCGATGACAACCGCGTGGTGTTCACGCGCTGGGACGGCGTGGCGAAGGCCTTCACGGAGCCCAAGACGATCGAAGTGGTGGGCGGCACGCTGGCGCGCCCCGGCGACCGCAACATCAGCCTGACGCGCGACGCGTCGACCGGTCGCATCGTGATCGCGTACGTGAAGCCGCAGACCAACACCGTCCGCCTGGCGATCTCCGACGACGAAGGCGCCAACTTCTCGCTCTCGACCGTCGACGACGAGATCCACGCCGCGCTCGACAGCAACCCGTCGGTGGCGTCGCACAACGGCGTCTTGCACATCGCGTTTCTGCAGGGCTCGAGCCTCGTCTACCGGACGAAGACGGGGACCGCCGCGTGGGTCGATGCGTCGCCGTCGGGCATCACCGTGGGCTCGCCTGCTGTGTCGCTGGCCGTTGATTCCGCGGGCAACGCGGCCGTGGCGTTCTTCGTGACCGTCAACGCCACGTCGGCCGATCTCGCGTTCTGGCGCCCGGGCACCAACGCGGCGGCCGTCGCCAGCGCCGACATGCTGGATGTCACCGTGTCAGGCCGCCAGCCGTCGGTCTCGCTCACGTTCGACGGCACCACGCCGCACCTCGCGTACCACCTGCAGAAGCTCGACGCGGCCGACGCCACGCAGCTCTGGTACCTCGCGTCGACCGACACGGGGACGACCTGGGCCACGCCGGTGGCGATCCCGCGCAACTCCGACGGCAGCGCGTTCCACTCGACGCAGTACTACCAGGCGCTCTCTGTCACCGGCGGTCGCGTGGACGTGGCGGCGCCGTGGTCGGTGTCGGGCACGCAGACCAACTGCAATGGCCCGAAGTTGGCGCGGTCGACCGACGGGCTGACGTTCGTCACGTGCTCGCCGGCGCTCAGCCCTGTGCAGCGCGGCGGTGACTATGTGTCACTGTGGAGTCACAGAGCCGGCAAGCTGACGTTGATTTTCGCGTACGACTCGCGCACCAATCCGTCCATCAAGCCGGGCGTCGTCATGTGGCGCGAACTCTGAGGGCGACGGAACAAAAGCTGACCAAATGTTCTGTCTTTTCGCTTCCTTGGGTCCGTAGTCGTTCGGTAGGGGTTGGATCGTTGGGTTTCACCGTGAACTGGGGTCGAACGTGCTGCACCTACATGCGATCGGTCATTTTCATCCCGAGAACCTGATCGACAACGCGTTCCTCGAGTCGTTGGACATCGGGACCAACGACGCGTGGATCATGGAGCGCGTGGGGATCAAGAGCCGGCACACCGTGCTGCCGCTCGACTACATCCGCGCGACGAAGAACAAGGACCCGCGGGCGGCCATCGAAGCGGCCACCATGTCGAACGCCGAGACGGGCGCGAAGGCCGGCCAGATGGCGCTGGAGCGCGCGGGCCTCAAGGTCAGCGACATCGGCATGGTGTTGTCAGGGAGCTGCTCGCCGGACGAGTGCATTCCCGCCGAGGCCAACCGCGTGGCGGAAGAGCTGGGCGTGGACGGGCCGTGCCTCGACGTGTCGAGCGCGTGCTCCAGCTTCGCCAGCCAGCTGTACTTCCTCGAGGCGATGCGGCCCGAGAAGCTGCCGGACTTCATCATGGTGGTGAACCCGGAGAACTCGACGCGCGTCGTCGATTATTCCGATCGTTCCGCGTGCGTGCTCTGGGGCGATTGCTCGACGGCGGCCATCGTGTCGCCGCGCATTCCCAGCCAGTGGCGCATCACCGAGACGTACCTGAAGGGCGACCCGTCGGGCGCCGACAAGGTGAAGGTGCCGCGCTTCGGCCACTTCCAGCAGAACGGCGCTGAGGTGCAGAAGTTCGCCGTGAAGCGGGCCGGTGAGACCTACGAGATGCTGCGCGGCAAGTACGCCGGCAACGCCGTCGACGTGGGCTTTGTGGGCCACCAGGCCAACCTGCGCATGCTGGAGGCCGTGGCCCGTCGCACCGACGTCGCCGAAGGCCGCCACCTCTACAACGTCGATCGCCGCGGCAACGTGGGCGCGTCGGGTGCGCCGTCGGTGGTGAGCGAGCTCTGGGGCTCGCCTGCGCTGGGTGACGCCGTCGCCATCTGCGTGGTCGGCTCGGGCCTCACCTGGGCTGGCGCGCTGCTCGAGCGCAACAAGTAGCCCGTGGCCCCCCTCTCCCGCGAGCGGGAGAGGGTTGGGGTGAGGGCACACTCGACGCCCTCTCTCCACACTTCACTTCTTCTTCTTCTTCTTGGGCTCCGGCTTCGCGGGCGGTGGCGCGGGGAAGTTCGCGTCCAACACGCGCTGCGCGGCGGCCTTGATGCGCTCGCTCTTGGTCTGCGCGACGATCTCCGTGAGCGCCACCTTCGCTGACTCGTACTTCACGTCGTCGAGGTAGCCGAGGAACACGCCGCGGAACTCTTCGTTGAACGTGGCGTCGTCGATCACCACGTCGCGCACCAGCGCCGCGAAGGGCGTCGTCTCGCGCAGCTCCTTGTTGGCCTGCAGCCCCGACGTCGCCTCGAGCGCCAGCTCGTTGTTGCCGGGGTTGGCCTTGAAGACGTCGCGCAACAGGCCGATGACGTCGGTGTTGTTTGAGAGCGGGAGCGCCGACGCCGTGCGCCGGTAGTAGCCCATGCCGCGGCCCTTCTGCGTCACCAGCGCCGCGCGCAGCGTGCCCAGCGAGGCCGCCGAGCCGATGCGCGCCGCCGCCGCCGCGTAGCCATGCAGGTAGTTGATGTCGATCTCCCGCTTGCCCAGCTCGTCGATGAGCCACTTGTGCGCGTCGGGCGCGTCGACGCGGCCCAGCGTCTCCATGGCCGCCACGCGCACACGGATGTAGCCGGCCGGGTCTTCGTTCAGGTCGGTCGGGCGCTTGGCCAGATCGAAGAGCGGCTTGGCGAACTCCGACGGCAGCTTCTTGAAGCGGGTGTTGGCGAGGCGCTGCAGCACGGCCTCACGCACGTACGGCGAAGGGTCCTTCTGGATCACGTCGAGGATCGCGCCCATGGCCGCGTCGGTGGGGCGGGTCTCTTCGATCTGCGTCTTGTTGCCCAGCTCGCCGAGTAGCTGCAGCGTCGTCAGCAGTCGCCACGTGGGGTCTTCGTCGTAGCGGGCCGCGTCGATCAAGCGGTCTTCGTTGAGCGACGTCGGGTTCACCTTCACCAGCGCGCCGAAGTTCTTGTTCCAGTTGATCCACTGCGGAGCCGCCGGCACGTCGATGGTGACGGTGACCTCCGGCTTGTCGACGGTGATGATCTCTTCCTTCGTGTACGTCGGCTCCGTCGCGCGGTGAATGACGATGGGCAGCTTGAACACGAACGGGCCCTTCTCGCCGCTCTGGTTGGGTTGCTGGCGGATCTTCACCGTCAGCTTGCCGCCCGAGAACTGCGTGTCGGGGAAGATGACCGGGTAGCCCTTCTTGTGCAGCCAGGCTTCCTTGAAGGGCTTGAGCTCCTTCTCTTTCTTCGTCGTCTCGTAGACGACCTTGAAGAAGTCATCGCTGGTGACGGCCTTGCCGCCGTGCTTCTCG
The DNA here is from genome assembly GCA_964459885.1 of uncultured Archangium sp. Lineage (GTDB taxonomy): Bacteria > Myxococcota > Myxococcia > Myxococcales > Myxococcaceae > Archangium_A. The sequence continues at coordinate 32,522 of CAYWON010000024.1, read as the reverse complement.
AGGTAGGCCTTGAGCACCTTCTTCATCTCGGGCTTGGTCAGCCACAGCTCGAGCATGCGCAAGACGTTCATGCCCTTGGTGTACGAGGTGCTGTCGAAGGCCTCGTCGACCGGCACGTTGCCCTTCACCACGAGCGGGTGGCTGTTGGGGCCGTCTTCCTCGGCGAAGTAGCCCTCGAGCAGCGCGCGCGTGAGCCAGATCTCGTACTCGTCGTTGTCGGCGTAGTCGTCAGCGGCGAGGCCGCCGAGGTACGTCGCGAAGCCCTCGTTGAGCCAGATGTCGTTCCACCACGCGCAGGTGACCCAGTCGCCGAAGTACTGGTGCGCCAGCTCGTGCGAGAGCAGCCCGACGATGCGCGTGCGCGCGGTGTGATCGTTCTTGTGATCGACGAGCAGCTTGCTGGTGCGCTCGAAGATGACCGAGCTGTTCTCCATGCCAGACCAGAAGAAGCGGGGCACGGCGACCACGTCGAGCTTCGAGAACGGGAAGCGCGTGCCCGTGTAGCCGACCTGGAAGTTGTAGAGCCCCTTGAGCACGTCCTGCGCGACGAAGGCGTCACCCTTGCGGTGCGGCGGCACCCAGAGGTTCGACGGGATCTCTTCGTTCACCAGCACCGGCTCGAGCTGCGAGATCGCGACGGCGATGAGGTAGGGGCTGTGCACCTGGTCCTGCTTCCAATGCACGCGGCGCAGGTTCTGACCGCCTTCGGTGAACTTCTCGTCGAGCACCTTGAGGCCGTTGCTGACGACCGTGTAGCGACCGTCGACGACGGCGAACACCTCGCTCGTCGCCTTGTCGGCAGGCGTGTCATTCACCGGGAAGAAGCGCTGCGCGTAGTTCGGCTCGAAGTGCGTGAAGTAGCCGGGCAGGGCGTTGGGGAGGTCCGGCTCCTGGCTGGTGAAGAGGCCACGGTTCGACGCGCCGGCTGTCACCGCGTAGGCGATCTCCACGACAGCGTCCTTGTTCGCCGCGATGGCCTTCTTGGGCTTCACCTTGACCACGCCGGTGCGCGACTCGGGCGAGTACGTCTCTTTGAACTCGGCGACCTCGCCATCGACCTTGGCCGAGCTGATCTTGAGGTCGTACGCGTCGAGCTCGATCTCGGGCAGCGCCTTGGTCGCCTTGAGCGTGACGGTGGCGACGTTGGTGAACGTGCCGCCTTCGCCGAGCCGCAGCTCGAGCTTGTAGTGCTGCGCGTCGTACGGCCGGTTCTTCGGTTGAAGACCGCTCGGCGCCGGCGCGGCGGCGAGCACACCCACCATCGAGATGACGTTGATCATGGCGGCGCAAGGTAGGCGAAGCGCGCGAGCGATTCATCGCCAATGCGCGCGGAAAAGCGGCGTAAGGTTGATGACGATGGCGCTCGGAACACAGCTGCGCGAGCTGGTCGATGCTTTCAGCGAGCTGGTCGCTCAACACGTGCGGCTGGCGCGCATGGAGCTGACGCAAGACGCGCGCTTCATCGGCGTGCGCGTGGGCATCATCGCCGCGCTGGCGCCGTTGATCCTCGTGGGCTGGGGCTTTCTGTGCGTGGCGCTGGCGTTGCTGCTGCGGCGCGTGATGGCCGTCGATCTCGCGTTCCTGCTGGTCGGGCTCTTCAACCTCGCGCTCGGCGGCGTGGGCATCGGCGTGGTCGCGAAGCAGCTGTCGGGCCGCAAGGTGCTCGACGCCTCGCTGTCTGAACTGGAATCGACGACCGCGCTGGTGCTGCCGGCGCGTGGAGGCGACAAGGCATGAACGGGCGGGAACTCGCCACGCTGCGCGCGGTGAACAACGCCGAAGAGGCGCGCGACGAGCTGTCGGCCGCGCGTGAGCGGCTCGCGCAGAAACTCGAAACCGTCGAAGCGTCGCTGCAGCCGCTCGGCGATTGGCGCGAAGCGGTGCGCCGCAAGCCGTGGCTCGCGGTCGGTGGCGCGTTCGCCGTCGGCTACGTAGTCGCGAAGATCTTCTCTCGCAGGTGATGAAAGGATGGCGAGCATGAGCGACGCCCCAGAGTCGAACCCGTCGAAGAACGGCGCCGCGGCGCCGGCCGACCCGATGCGCGAGCTGACCGAGCGCTTCGGCCCGCAGCTGGAAGAAGTGCAGGCGCGGCTGGAAGACGCCAACGAGCAGGTGAAGACCTTCATCCGCAAGAACCCGGGCACGACGCTGCTCGGCGCGGCGGCGCTGGGCTTCCTGATCGGAAAGTGGGCGTCGCGGCGATGAGTGACGAGACGAGCCCGCTACAGCCGATCCTCGATCAGGCGCGTGAAGTGGCGCGCGACGCCAACTCGGCGCTCAACGGCGTCGCCGACGCGGCGGGCCTCACCGAAAAGGTCGAGAAGAACCCCTACGGCATGGTCGCCTCCGCGCTGGGCATTGGCTACGTCATCGGTGGCGGGCTGCTGACGCCCACCACGGCGCGCCTGGTGCGCCTCGGCATGAAGCTGGCGACGGTGCCGCCCGTACGCGATCGCCTCCTCGAAGTGGCCGAGAGCATCGTCGATGGCGTCGTCGCGCAGGCCTCGAAGTCAGACCCGAAGTGAAAGGAGCATTCCCCATGTGGCGAACCCTCAAGAAGCGTCTCCCTGATGTCGACGCCGACGATCTCCTCGAAGTGGTCGGCCTCGAGTCGCGCCGCAGCTCCAGTGACAAGCTGGTGCCGGCCCTCGCGCTCTTCGGTGCGGGCGTGCTCGTTGGCGCTGGCCTCGGCCTGATGCTGGCGCAGAAGCCCGGCCGCGAGCTGCGCGACGATCTCCGCGACCGCCTCGGCCGCGGCGGCGAAGGCGACGGCAAGAAGCCGGTCGACTCGTCAGCGCGCGCGAGCTGACGTGGCCGCACTGCCGCACGACACGCCGGTGGATACGCCGGCGTCGATCATCGAAGCGCCGGCCCTCGCGCCAGAGCTGCTGACCGAGGGCCAGAAGGCGGTCGAGCGCGCGCGCACGGTCGAGACCCTGGAGGCCGCGTGGGCCGCGTGGGACGAGCTGCGTCGCGCCCACGCTGATTCCCGGCGTCGTTGGCGGGAAGAACGCCAACGGCTGATCGATCAGGGCTCGCTGCTGCTGGGCGCTACCCGCGCGGCGTTGTCGCAAGGCCCGTCGGAGGCCGCGTTGGCTCCGCAGACCGCGTTCCTCGCCGACGCCCAGGCCAAGCTCGACGCGACGTTGGCGGCCTTCGACGGCGACGTCGCGCGCTCCGAACAGGCGTTCGCGTCGCAGCTCGACACGCTCAAGGCGCTGGTGTGGGAACGCGTGTCGCGGCTGGCGTCGTCGCAGCGGCCGACGTTCGATCTCTCGGTGCGCGTCCTCCCCGCCGGCAAGCGCATCTTGCACACGCGGCGGCTCGGCGATGACGAGAGCGTGTTGGCGCTCTTCGCGCTGTCGGGGCGCATGCCCAGCCGCTACGGCTACCTGTTCGATGACTCGTCAGACGACGTCAGCGCGGCGCCCGCCACGCTGTACCCCGACGAGGGCGTGACCGACGTGAAGGGCGACGCGGCCCTCGACGCGCGGCCCCAGGTCTGGCCGGTGAAGGGCGTGCTGCCGGTGAAGCTGCCCGACGCGCGGTGGATGCGCTGGGTCGCGCGCGGGCCGGTGCTGGAAGCCGAGCTCGCCGACGGCGAGGGCTGGCGCAACGTGCTGACGACAGAAGAAGCGGAGGCCGTGACGGGCTTCTTGCTGGCGCAGCAGCTGAGCGGGCGGCTCGTGCTGCGGCTCGTGCGCGACTGACTACTTGTTGGTGCGCACGATGCCGAGGTCGGCCGCGCCGGCGATCACCGCTGACGCCGAGAACAGGTTCTTCGATCTCGGCAGGCCGATCTTCGCGTTGAGCAGCATCACCAGGTACGTCTCGTCGCGGTTGGGGAACGCCGTCTCGGGGATGACGACGGTGGTGCGCTTCCAGTCGTTGGGCGCCACGACCAGCTTGATGAGGCCCTGCGCGTCCATGGGGATGTTGGTCCACGTCGGCGTCGCGCTCAGGCCCTCGCCGCTGACGCGGAACACGTTCACGAAGGCGATGTTGCGATCTTCGTCGAGCGCCGGGTCGGGGCGGGTGAAGGTGAACGTGCTGCCCGCTTCGATGGCGACGTAGCCGGCGTCGGGGTGGAACTGCGTGATGAACTCGCGCGGCGGCGCGTTCTTCACCTCGGTCACGTAGGTCTCGCCCGCGTGCTGGAACTCGAACTGGTACGTCGAGCCGCCGACGTAGGTGAAGCCGCCGTCGAACGGGAGCTCGTAGAGGCCCTCGCCGACGTCGTTGAGGTTCCACGCGCCGCCGCCTTCCTGCACCAGTCGGGCTGCCGCGCCGGGCGTGCCCACGGGCGCCGAGTCGAGGCTCTCGCCCTGACGCTCGCCGAAGAAGATGTACGAGATGGTGGTCGCTGGCAGCGTCAGCGAGAGATCGCCAGGCAGGCCGCCGTCGAGCGGCAGGCCACCGTCGAAGCCGAAGCCCTCGAGGCGATCGTCGAGCGCGATGGCCTCGGCCGGCACCGTGGTCTCGGGGATCGCGAGGAGTGTCGCCACGGCCACCTGCTTTGCCCCCGCCTGTTCCGCGAGCTGGAAGATCTCGCAGCCGGCCAGCGGGACCATCGAGGCGAAGGCGAGCACAGCGCGGGTGAATGTGGGTGACGGGCTCATGTCGCGAGCAGCATAGTCTGCGCCCCGAGTGACGAACCCGATTCAGAGCGCCGGGCGGCGCTTCATCCAGAAGTTCGGCGTGGCCTTTCTGTGGGCGACGTTGATCGGTCTCGGGCTGGGCGCGGCCGCTTACTACCGGGTCGACCGGCGCGACGCTGACGGCGATCCCGTGTGGCACGTCATTCCCCGGCTGTGGCTCGAGTCGCTCGAGCTGCGCACCGTCGACTGGCGCGCCCGATCGCTCGGCGGTGAATCGGTGCGCCCCGACGAGGTGGTGCTCGTCAACATCGACGAAGAGACGCTGAACAACGCGCGCGAGTCGGAGCACCCCGATTGGGCCATGCGGCCGTGGCCGCGCGAGCTGCTGGGGCAGGTCGTCGAGCAGCTGCTCCGTGAAGGCGCCGCGCGGGTCTACGTGGACGGCTCGTTCGTCGACGTGTCGCCGCGGCAGGCCGCCGCGTGCAAGGGCGAGGCGCCGAAGAGTGACGACGCGTACTTCGGCGAGCTGCTCGCCAAGCACGTCGACTCGGTCGTGGTGCCCTTCGAGTGGAACCGCGACGCGCGACGCCCGCCTGATCGCCCGCTGACGCCCTTCATGCTGAAGCTGGCCGACGTGCCCTCGCGGCGAGACGCGTGGCCGTTGCTGCGCCGCGTGCTGATGCAGCGCACCAGCGCGTACCTCATCGAGGCCGACGGCAAGTGGAGCGTGTGGGTGGGCGCGGTGAGCGACGCCCGCCGCCGGGAGTTGGCGACGATCTTCGACGTGAAGGGCAGCCCGGTGACGCGCGGCCTGACGCCCGATGACGACGCCTTCGAGGTGACGCCCGAGACGTTGCTGAAAGAGCTCGCGGCGGTGGAGATCTCCGGCCTGTCGTGGGACCGGCTGGTGCGCGCCGGCTCGGTCGATGCGCCGGTGGCGCCGCTGCTGCTGCCGGGGCTCTCGTTGGCGAACGCGCGGCTGCGCCCTGACGCCGACGGCGTGGTGCGCGCGGTGCCGTTGGTGGTCTCAGCGGGCGTGTTGTTGCCGACGTTCGCGCTGGCGAGCCGTCAGGGGCCGTTCACGTGGCGAGACGGCGTCTTGACCGCGGCGCAGGGCGAGGCGGTGCCGGTCGACGCTGACGGCTTCCTGACGCTGCGCTGGAGCGCCGACGAGGCCGGTCGCACGGGCCGCGGCACCATGAAGCGCGCCATCCCCGCGTGGCGGTTGCTCATCAACCGCGAAGACGACGACTCGGGGCGAGGCGTTCGCCACTACGACAACGCGCTGACCGGTCGCGTGGTGGTGTTGATCGACGAGCGCGGAACGCAGCGCTTCCCGACGGCGGTGGGCACGATGACGCGCGGGGCGATCTGGGCGCAGGCCATCGCCAACACCATGAAGGGCGAGGGCATCACCCGCGTGGCGCCGGAGCTCGACTTCTGGATCACCATCGCGTTCGCCTTCACGGGCGCGATCCTCGCGGTGGCGTGGTCGAGCCTGACGCGGCGGCCGGGCTGGCTGGCGTGGGTGTCGACGATCGCGCTGGTGTTCGCGGTGCACGCGCTGCTGGCGCGACAGCTCTACGTGACGCAGGCGCGGCAGGTGGCGATGGCGATCCCCGTGCTGGCGTGCGCGGCCACGTTCCTCGCCTCGCTCGGCTACGCGCGCACGCTCGAGCAGAGCCTGCGCGACTTCACGCTGCGGGCGTTGGGCGGCGCGGTGCGCGCTGACGTCGTTCGCCGCGTCGAGCGAGACCTCGCGCTGATGCAGCCAGAGCGCCGTGAGCTGACGGTGTTCTTCTCGGACATCGAGGGCTTCACGGCGGTGTCCGACGACAAGGACCCACGCGTCGTCGTCGAGCTGCTGCGGCACTACCTCGCGGAGATGACCGAGATCGTGCTGGATCGCGGCGGCCACGTGGACAAGTACCTCGGCGACGGCCTGATGGCCTTCTGGGGCGCGCCGGTGACGGCGCCCGACGACGCCGAGTCAGCGTGTGAGGCCGCGTTGCGCATGCACGCCCGCTTCGAGCAGCGCGCCGCGGTCTGGAGCAAGAAGGCCGGTCGCACGCTGGTGCTGCGCGCTGGCATGGAGACCGGCGAGACGGTGGTCGGCGAGATGGGGACGACCCACCGCGTGAACTACACCGTCATGGGCGAGCCGGTGGCGACCGCGTTTCGACTGGAAGCGCTCGCCAAGCGCTACGGCGTGCGCACGCTGTGCGGCGAGACGCTCTTCGAAGAAGCGAAAGACACGTACCTCTTCAGGTCCGTCGACGTCGTGCGCCTGGGCCGCGAAGGGCAGACGATTCACCTCTACGAGCTGCTCGCGCCGCTCGAGCAGGCCGACGAGTTCGCCTGGGCGCTGCCGCACGAGCTGGCCTGGGCGGCATGGCGCGATCGCCGGTTCGCCGAGGCGCTGGAGGGCTTCAGTGAGCTGCAGCGCCAGCGACCCGAAGACGAGGTCGTCGCGATGTACGTGCGGCGCTGTGAGAAGGCCGTGGCGACGCCGCCGCCCGAAGACTGGGACGGCGTCACCGTCGACTGATCAACGATCGTGCTTCTCGTAGAAGCCGACCAGCTGCGGCCACAGCGTCTTGGCCGCGTGCTTCGAGACCACCGCGCCGACGTGACCGCCGGGCAAGTGGAGGTGCTGCTTGTCTTTCGCGCCGATGGCGTCGATGAGCGCGCCCGCGCTGGGCCCCGGCACGATGTTGTCGTGCTCGAACGTCACCGCCAGCGTGGGGCAGGTGAGGTTGCGCAGGTTGACGCGCTGGCCTGCCAAGACGAACTGGCCCGGCACGAGCGCGTCGCGCTGGTACAGGTCGCGGATGTACGTCCGGTAGAACTCACCCGGCAGCGACACGTTGTCGTTGCCCCACGTCTCGAGCGCGAGGAAGCCGTCGAGGAACTCGTCGTTCCACGCGCGGTCGAGCAGGTTCATCGCCTTCATGAGCGGCAGCGTGGGGCGCAGGAGCTGAAACGCTGACTGCAGCAGCTGCCATGGCACCGTGCCGGTGGCGTCGACCAGCGTGTCGAGATCGAAGCCCTTCGAGTTGGTCCACCGCGACAGGAGGCTGCCGTCGTTGAACTTCACGGGCGCGGCGAGCGCGACGAACGACTGCAGGTGCTGCTGATGCACGGCGCCGTGAATCGCCATCAGCGTGCCGCCCATGCAGTAGCCCAGCACGTGCGTCTTGTTGTGCTTCACGGTGCCGGCGACCTTGCGCAGCGCGCGGCCGAGCGCGGTGTCGACGATGTCATCGAAGGTGACGAAGCGGTCTTCATCGCCGGGCGTGCCCCAATCGATGCAGAACACGTCGAAGCCCTGGGCCACCATGAACTCGGCGAACGACTTGCCGGGCATCAGGTCGAGCACGTAGTGCCGGTTGATGAGCGAGGGCACCAGCAAGAGCGGCGTTGGGTGTGACACGCCCTGCGGGCGCGGCCGGTAGCGCAACAGTCGCCACTTGTTCTCGGCGTAGAAGACGTCGGATGGCGTGACGCCCACCTGTGGCTTCGGCCGGAAGGCGAGGCCCAGCAGGTTGGTGAAGCGCTTCATGCGTAGAGCGCCTCGAGCTGCGCGCCGAAGCGCTTGGTGATCTCCTTGCGTCGCACCTTGAGCGTGCTGGTCAAGAGACCGCCGTCAACAGTGAGTGGCGTGTCGATGACGACGAACTTCTTGATCGACTCGAACGACGCGAGCTGCGCGTTGACCTGGTCGATGCGCGTCTGCACCAGCGCGCGCCGCGCTTCGTCACGTGCGCCCGCGGCCACGCCCGACTTCTCGAGGTGCGCGTCGACGGCCTGCTCGTGCAGCCATACCGCGGCGACGAGGAACTTCTTGCCGTCGCCGTAGACCACGACGGTGTTGATGAACGGGTCGTCGCGGAAGCGGATCTCGATGTTCGCGGGCGGCACGTTCTTGCCGCCGGCGGTCACCAGGATGTCCTTCTTGCGATCGATGATCTGCAGGAAGCCGTCGTCGGTGAAGCGGCCCACGTCGCCCGTCTTGAGCCAGCCGTCTTCGGTGAAGGCCTCGGCCGTGGCCGCGGCGTCCTTGTGGTAGCCCGAGAAGACCGTCGGGCCCTTCGCGAGGATCTCACCGTCTTCAGCCAGCTTGAGCTGCACCGACGGCATGACCTTGCCCACCGAGTCGAAGCGGAACGCGTCGGGGCGGTTGAGCGTCAGCGTCGGCGAGGTCTCGGTGAGGCCGTAGCCTTCGATGATCAGCAGGCCGCACGCGTGGAAGAACTCCTTCACCTCGCGCTTGAGACCGGCGCCGCCCGACAAGCAGAACCGCAGATCGCCGCCGGTCACCTTGTGCAACGCCGCGCGGCGCTTCACCGGGTCGGCCTCGCCCATCGCCGACGTCGCCAGCTTCTCCCAGACCGCCGGCACGCTCATGAAGATGTTGGGCCGACACTCCTGCAGGTGGTTCAGCACCTTCGTCGGGTCGGACATGTACGTGACCCACCCGAGCGTGTTGCCGAGGCACGCCTCGCCGAAGCCGAAGATGTGGCTCATCGGCAGCCACAGCACGTCGACGTCGTTCTTCTCGAGCAGCGGCGCGTTGTTGCGCAGCCAGTCGGCGCCGTTCACGCCCACGTTGCGGTGCGTCAACGGCACGCCCTTGGGGTTGCCCGACGTGCCGCTCGTGTAGAGCATCTGCGCGACCTGATCGATCGACACGCCGGCCAGCAGCCGCTCGAACTCACCGGGCGCTTCGAGGTCTCGCGCGGCGCCGACGGCCTGCACGCGGTTCCACGACACCAGCTTGCGCTCGATCTCCGCGATGGGCGGCACCGACAGGCCCTTGGCGCGCATCTGCTCGACGATGGGGCCCGGGTCGATGGGCTGCGTGCACAGCGTGACGATGCGGCTGACGTTCGCGTACGCGCTCCAGCCCTCGAAGATGCGCTGCAGCAGGGCGGGCGTGTCGACGAAGATGACCTTGGTGTCCGAGTGCTCGATCACATACGCGGCCTGCGGCGTGGTGTTCGCCGGGTAGACCGGCACCATGACGCCACCGACGGCCTGAATGGCCATGGCCGCGCTGATCCACTCCACCGAGTTGGGCGCGTAGATCGCCGCGCGGTCGCCCGACTGCAGGCCCAGCGACGAGAGGAACAGCGCCGCGTTGCGGATGCCCTTCGCGTACGCGGCCCAGGTCACCACGCGCCAGTCGCCGTCGGGCGTCGGCAGCATGTAGCGCGGTCGCGACTTGCGCTCGGGCAGGGCGTCGAAGATCGCGCGCGGCGCCGGCTTGAGTTCGAGGAAGGGCGTGATGTCCATGGTGGTGCTTTCGAAGGACTGCGGGTCAGTGCTTCTGCATCTGCGCGAGGCGCTCTTCGAGATCGGTCAGCCGGCTCTGCAGCTGGTTGAGCGCGTGCAACGTGCGCTCTTGATCGCGGCGCGTCGGCAGGCCCCACGCGGCCCACCACTGCGCGGCGGCTCTTTCGCTGGCGGCCTTCACCTTGAGGCTCGCCGTCAGCAGCGTGCCGACGGGCGCCAGCACGGTCTCGGTCTTCAACATCGACTCGAGCAGGTCGGCCGTCTTCTGTTCCCAGACGTCGAAGCCCTTCTTCCAGTTGTCCCAGAGTTCCATGGTGTGTCCTCGTCAGAGCCCGAGCCGACGCAGCTCGGAGGTGGTGGTGAAGTCGTCGCGTGTCTCGCCGTCTTGCGCCGTGGCGCGGGCGACCTCGCCGAAGCACTCGAAGACCCAGCCCGACTGGCGCCGGGTGATCACAGGGCCGACGGCCGGCTCGATGGTGGTGGTGGTGCGCACGCGCAGCGCCTGGGTGAACGTCACGTCAGGCAGCTCGAGCTGGCCAGACGACTCGACGCGGAACTCGTAGGAGTCACGACCCGCGAAGGGCAACCCCTGCACCACGGCGTTGACGACGTTGCTGACGCTGATCCACGTCTTCCCGGGCTCGAGGGGAAACCGGTAGACGGCGATGGGCTGCGAATAGACGACCAGCGTCTTGCCCGTCGGCGGGTTCTCGTCGCGCGTCGCGTAGCCGAGCAACAGCACGTTCTCGCCGTCGTGCACGTACACCCCGAGGATGCTGCCGCCGAGGTCGAGCGGCGCTGCCCACTGGCCCGTGGGGAAGCTCGCGGCGAACCAGTGACTGGTGACCGCGGAGGCTTCGATGGTGGCGACGCGATCGTCGGCGTAGTCGACCGCGAGGTCCCACACGCGCTGGTTCTGCGGGTTGATGCCGCCCACCACGTCGACCCCGCGCGAGATACCCGGCGGCGACGCGAGGTAGCGCAGCGGCACGCCGATGGCGGCGCGCAGCTCGGTGGCGTCGATGCGGCCGTCGAGGTTGGGCACACACTCGAGCGGCGCGGCCTCGGCGCCGATGTACGGATCGCGCGTGGGGTACGTGAGGTTGTCGCCACACGAAGCGAGGACCAGCGCGAGCGGGAAGAGCAGTCGCTTCATTTTCAGAATCTCCACGCGAGCCGCACGCGGCCGAGTTGCGCCGGCTGTGCCTTCAAGCCCTGCGACGGGTTGTCAAAGGCGCCGAAGGGGAAGAGCACGGCGTACTCGGCCAGCACGTCGAAGCCGTCCTTGCTGAGCCAGGTCAGCGAGGCGTGCAGCTCCATGCCGAGGTTGGGGTCGTTGTTGGGCGTCGAGCTGGCGAAGAACGCGCGGGTGAACGTGCCGTTGACGTTGAGGTTCAGCTGCGAGCTCCGGAAGTCGAGCAGTCGCGTCTTCGCCCACGGGCGCACGTACCAGGCGTCGGTGACGGTGCCGATAATCTCCGCGAAGAGGATGCGATCGACGCGGTAGTCCGGGTGGAACCGGAAGTTGTCGATGCGGCGATCGCGCGGGATGTCGACTTGCGGGCCGTCGAGCTCGCCCGGCGTCACGCTGGTGCCCGTGGGGTACGCGCCGAAGCCGGGCGCGGGATCGCCGCTCGCGAAGCCGAGGTTCACGCCGCCCTGGAACACCGAGTCGGGCGCGCCGATGGTGGTCTCGAGCGCGCCGCCGGCCTGCAGTGACTGCACGCGGTCTCGCAAGAGCACGCCGGGGATCAACGACGGCTGCTCGACCTCGGCGAAGAGCACGGCGCCTTCGGCTTCGATCTTGAAGTACTGGCCCTGCAGCCGCGCCCACGCGTCGACGACGCCGGCCTTGTAGCCGCGCCGCATGACGGAGGAAGGCGACAGCTCGCGCGCCTGCGCCACCGAGAGGTAGTTCTCGGGCACGTCGTTGTCCTGCCAGCGGTACGACGCGAGCAGGCCGTACTCGAAGGTGAGGCGGCCGGCGACGCGTCGGCGCTTTCGCGTGGCGTCGTTCTTGATGTTCATCACCGCGAACGAGACCGACTGCACGTCGGTGCTGGGGTCGAGGATCAGCTGGCGCTGCGAGTCGCGGCGGTACTGCGTGGGGCCGACGGCGCTGAAATCGTACGCCACCGCCCACTGGTGACCGGCGAGCGCCGTGGCGAAGGCGATGCGGTCGGCCTGGTCGCCGAGGTTGCAGTCGATGCAGTCGCCGCCGTTCGACACCATGCCGAGGCCCCACATGTTCCCCATGCGGCCAGCGGCGAAGTAGCCGATGGGCGTCAGCACCTCGCCGTACGCGCGCTTGATCCGCAGCAGTGAAGCGGGGAGCTGGCCCGGCGTGGCTGCGGGCGTGGGGGCGTTGCCGGTGCCGGGCGAGAGCACGGGCGTCGACCCGAAGACGAGGTTGTCGATGAGGTCCGCGCGGATCTTCACGGCCGCGGCGGCGAACGGCGCGTAGATGGCGAGGTCGGTGCGCACGCGCATGTCGGCAACGAAGAGCGACTGGCCGTTGGGGTCGCCGAGCGGCGTGGCGAAGAGCCCGCGGCCGGAAGGCGTGGTGCCGCGATCGAGGTCGAGGTTGTTGAGCCAGTCGCCGCGCACGCGCGCGTGGCCGGTGAGCGAGAAGTCGATCTTCTCGCGCTCGAAGAGATCTTCACCGTGGTCGGCGAGGCCGGAGGCGGACGCGTTCGTCGCCAGCAGCACGAGCAGCAGCAACCCCCTCTCCCGCGAAGTGGGAGAGGGTTGGGGTGAGGGACGACGACCCGACACTGGCCCGTTGGTGCGCGTCACGGCGCACCGCCCGCGAGGAAGGTCTCGAGATCGCGCGTCGATTCACCGAGCGCCTCGATCATCGGGAAGTGCCCGCACCGTGGGTACACCTTGAGGCTCGCGTTGGGCAGCTCGCGCACCAGGCGCTCGCCGACCGACACCGGCGTGACGATGTCTTCGCGCCCCCAGAGCAGGAGCGTGGGCACCGCCACCGACTTGTACCGGTCTGACATCTCGTCGAAGCGCATGCCGCGCACGGTCTCGAGCGCCGCCGCCTTGGTGCCCGGCCGCTCGAACGCGCGCTCGACGGCGTCGATGAAGTCCTGCGTGACGTAGTCGGCGTTGAAGAACCCGTTGGTCGACCGCTCGTCGATCTGTTGATCGTAGAAGAGGCCGAACAGCACCTCGCCCAGGCCCTTGGCGCGCGAGAGGTGGAACATCGACGGCAGCTGCGATTCGTAGAGCCACGCGTCGTAGAGCGCGAGGCGGTCCAGTCGCTCCGGCCATGTGAGCGCGAAGGCCATCGCCACCGACGAGCCCCACGAGTGCGCGACGAGCGAGAACTTCGTGACGCCGCGCGCGTCGAGCACGGCCTTCACCAGCTGCGCCTGCGCCGCGGGCGAGTAGTCAGCGACGGGGCGATCAGTCCACCCGAAGCCCTTGAGGTCGATGGCGATGACGCGGTGGTGCTTCACCAGCGCGGGCATCAGGCCGGTCCAGTTCTCGATGCTGGACGCGAAGCCGTGCAGCAGCACGACCGCCGGGCCCTCGCCGATGTCGACGTACCGCACCCGCGCGCCCTCCACCTCGATCCACGTCGCGTTCTTCGGCTCGCCGGGCATGGCGCCGTTGTGGAAGTGCAGGCAGCCGCTCAGCGCGACCGCCAGCAGCGGGGCGACGGCGCGAATCACCGCGAGAGCCTCCGCACTTCGGCCGCGTCGGTGAACTCGGTGCTGCTCTCGTTGTCTTCCGAGGTGACGGTGGCGATGGTGCCGAAGCACTCGGTGTTCCACGTGTAGCTGCGCAGCGTCAGCACGTTGAACCAGGGGTTGAGCGTGTACACGCGCGTCGAGCGCTCCAGCACTGTTCGCACCCGCAACACGGGGAACGGAATGGCCGGCGAGTAGGGCGTGAGGGCGTCGCCGGCCCGATCGACGGTCGACGTGTAGACCTCGCGCTGAAACGGCAGCCCGGTGCCGAACGCCGCCGCGCCGATCACCAGACCGTTGTACGTGCCCGACACCTGCGTGTCGGTGGTCCACGTCGCTCCGGCCGTCAGCGGGAACTGCAGCACCGTCACCCACGGCTCGTAGTGGATCTCGGTGGCGCTCGCGCCATCAGTCGGCGACACCACGCCCTGCAAATAGAGCCCGGCGTCGTCGGCCGAGAACACGCCCAGCAACGTGGTGCCCTGGCCGAGCTCGCTGACGTAGCCGGCGTCCGGGTACTCGGCTTCGTACCATTCGCCGGTGAGCGCCTTCGTTTCGACGAGCCGCGACGCATCGCCGGTCAACGCCTGGTCGAAGTTCCACGCGAAGCCGCCGTCGCCGCTGGCCGTGCCAGCCGTCGAGAACGTCGTCGCGCCGCTGAGCTTGTAGGTGGCCCGGAGCCCGGCCTGAAAGAAGACCTCGCGCCGCTCGATGGTGCCGTCCTGGTTCGGAATGCAGCCCGCGGGCATGCCCGCGTCGTGACCGGCGTCGGCGGTACCAGCGTCAGGCTCCGTCGCGCCAGCGTCGTGCCCGGCGTCCATCGGCTCGACGCCCGCGTCCTGCACGCCGCCGTCGGGCAGCGGCAGGCCGACGCCTTCTTCACACGTGCCATCGCGGCGGCACACGCCGCTCGCGCAGTCAGCGCCGACGCGACATTCGACGGGCGGGGGAGGGGTGCAGGCCGCGAGCGCGGCGACGACGACGACGAGGGTGAGACGAACCACGGGGACCTCCAGAGCACGAGCGGCCTTACGCCCGGCGCTGTCGGAGATCCACCCACCCCGGGGAAAACCGAGGCCGAGCTGATGTGCACTTGCGGTCGCCGCATGGTGCGCCGCACCATTCTTCACGTCGCTCTCGCCGGGCTGCGCCATCGGAAGCTCCATTGTGCAACTGCGAAATAGGGGCGGCCTCATCGCGCGTCGGTGGCGTTCGTGTCAAGCGGTCATGTTGCATTGCACACAAGAGCGCGTACGGTGCCCGCCATGCTCATCAAGAAGTACGGCAACCGGCGGCTCTACGACACCGAGTCGTCCCGCTACATCACGCTCGAAGATCTGACCGCGGCGATCCGCGACGGCGCCGACGCGCGCGTCATCGACGCCAAGACGGGCGCCGATCTCACGCAGAGCACCCTCACGCAGATCATCATCGAGGGCCGTGGCGCCGACACCATCCTCCCGGCGCCGTTGCTCCATCAGCTCATTCGCCTCGGGGACGACGCGCTCGCGGAGTTCCTCGGGCGCTACGTGCAGTCGGCCCTCGAGCTGTACCTGACCACCCGCAAGGCCACGCAGAGCTTCATGCCGTTCAACCCCTTGGTGGCCATGCAGCAGTTCGCGCAGGGCGGCACGCCGTACAGCGGCTGGGGGCAGAGCGCGTCCGCGCCCATTCCTGTCCTCAGCAACGCGCCACCGCCGCCTGCACCTCCCAACACCGACGTCGAAGACCTGCGCCGCGAGCTCGACGAGCTCAAGGGCATGCTGCGCAAGCGAAAGAAATGACGGAGATTTTGTGCGGTGCACAAAATCTCCCTTGACGCAGCGCGCCGGCTGGCTACTTTGGTGCCTGTTCCGAGCGAACTCCCGCTCGCGACCAACCACACGAGGGTATCCATCATGGCCGAGAACAAGACCGTTTCTTCGCAGGTGCACAACGTGGCGTCCGAGCAGTTCAACAAGCTCTTCACCGAGCAGTCGGCCCGCTTCACGCAGATCTTCGACGAGATGGGCAAGGCCCACACGAAGTGGATCGAGTACGGCAACACGCAGCTCGACGAGATGAACGAGCTGATGAAGACGCAGTTCAACTACGTCAACGAGCTGGCGACGGGCTGGCGCAAGCTGACGGCCGAAGCCGCGAAGAAGACCGCCGAGACCTTCAAGGCGTAAGTGGGGGCCAACGTGAGGCGGGCGGGGTGAGAGCCGCGCGCCTCGCGTTGTTTTCAGTGCTTGAACCCGCGCGCCGGTTGAGGTCTTCACCCAGCTCATGAACCTCCAAGACCTCAAGATCATCGTCACCGGCGGCGCGCAGGGCATGGGCGCGCACTTCGCCAAGCGTCTCCACGAAGCCGGCGCCAAGGTCGCCGTGGGTGACGTGAACGAGGCGGCCCTGGCCGCGCTGCCCGAGGGCATCAAGCGCCGCCGCCTCGACGTCAGCAAAGAGCAGGACATCGTCGAGTTCGTCGAGTGGGCCAACGCCGAAATGGGCGGCCTCAACGGTCTCATCAACAACGCGGGCATCCTGCGCGACGGCTTGCTGGTGAAGAAGGACAAGACCACCGGCGAGATCAGCAAGATGTCGCTCGACAACTTCAACGCCGTCATCGGCGTGAACCTCACCGGCGCCACCCTGATGGTGCGTGAGGTCGTCGCCAAGATGGCGGCCACGGGCAGCAAGCCGGGCGTCATCGTCAACATGAGCTCCATCGCGCGGCACGGCAACCGCGGCCAGTCGAACTACGTGTCGGCGAAGGCGGCGCTCGCCGCCAACACCGTCACCTGGTCGCGCGAGTTCGCGGCCTTCGGCATTCGTGTGGGCGCCATCGCCCCGGGCATGATCGAGACGCCCATGACGGCCGGCATGAACCAGAAGGCGCTGGCGGCGTTCGTCGAGAAGATCCCCGTCGGCCGCATCGGTCAGCCCGAAGACATCTGGCTCGCGGTGAAGTTCATCCTCGAGTGCGACTACTTGAACGGCCAGACCATCGACGTCGACGGTGGAATGAGCTTCTGACGTCGGTTAACACCGCACTCGTTTGGAGACGTTCTTCAAGTACCAGGGCCTCGGCAATGACTTCGTCGTGATCGATCGACGCAAGTCCGGCGAGGACGTGGACGCAGCGCTGAGCCGTCGGGTGTGCGACCGCCATTTCGGGGTCGGCGCCGACGGCGTGCTCTCGATCTTGCCGGAAGCCGGCACCGCCGGCCGCATGGTGGTGCACAACGCCGACGGCAGCATCGCCGAGATGTGCGGCAACGGCCTGCGCTGCGTCGTGAAGTACCTCGCCGAAGCCGACCCCGCGAAGCCGCGCGTCATCGACGTGGCCACGGGCGCTGGCGTCCTCAACTGTGAGATCGGCTGGCGCGACGGCGAGGTGGACACCGTCACCGTCGCCATGGGGCCCGCGCGCCTCGAAGCGCCCATTCTTCCCAACGGTGGCCCGTTCGTGGGCAAGCCGATCGAGGGCCTCGTGGGTACGGCCGTCAGCATGGGCAACCCGCACCTGGTGCTGCTCGACACGCCGCCATCCGAGGCCGCGCGGCTGGGCCCCGGCCTCGAGGTGCACCCGCTCTTTGTGCAGCGCACCAACGTGGAGTTCGTCGAGCCGCGGCCGGAAGGCGGCTTGCGCGTCACGGTGTGGGAGCGCGGCGTCGGCCTGACGCTGGCGTGTGGGACCGGCGCGTGCGCGGCGGTGGTGGCCAACGGCCTCGCCGGGCGCGGCCCGTTCGACGCGTGGGTGCCGGTGCAGTTGCCGGGTGGCCTGCTGGAGATCAAGGTCGCCCGCGATCTGAGCCAGGTGTGGCTCAAGGGCCCCGTGCGCTTCGTGTTCGAAGGGCGGCTGACGTGACGCTCGAGCAGCGCTGCCTCGCCATCGTCGGCGTCACGGAGATCGAAGCCCTGCAGGAGCGGGTGCTCTCGGAGTTTGCGTCGTTGTGCGCCGCACAATCGGGCGCGCTGTGGGTCTCGGGTGAGCGCGTCGGCATGCGGCTGCGCGCGTGGCGCGGCCTGCTGGACCGCGCGTCGTTGCCCGAGCTGGTCGACCCGAGCCTCGTGCAGGCGCACGCGTGGAAGGCCGACACCTCGCTGCTGGTGCCGCTGGTCAACCCGAACGGCGAGCTCATCGCGCTGGCGCAGCTTTCAGACCCGATCTCGGGAAGCTTCGCCGACGAACTGCTCGACGCCTGCGAGACCTTCGGCCAGTTCGCGGCGACGGCCATCAAGACGGCCACGCGCTTCGCGGCGCTGCAGCGGCAGGGCCTGCGCGACCGCGAGACCGGCGCGTACACGCTCTCGTACTTCACCGACTACGCGACGAAGGAGATCTACAAAGCGCGCCGCTACGGCCGCGCCTTCTCGCTGCTGACCTTCTCGTTGGACAACCTCGGCGCGATTCGTCAGCGCCTGGGCCACGCGTCGGTGCGGCAGGCCCAGCAGATCGTCCTGCGCGTCATCTCGCAGATCATCCGCGACTCTGACGTGGTGGCCCGCGCCACCGAGCACGAGTTCCACGTGCTGTTGCCAGAGACCGACTACTTCGGCGGCCTCATGTTCCTGCGGCGCGCGTTGACGTCGGTGCTGGAAGAGACCGACGCCCGCGCGCTCGAGGCCCGCGTGCCGATGGGCCTGACGGGCGGGGTGGCGACGTTTCCCCGCGACGGCGACGACTTCGACGAGCTGCTCGTGTGTTGCCGCCGCCGCATGGACGAGCGTCGCGGCTCGCTGCACCACCACCTGCGCCTCGAGCCGCTGCCGTTCTGGGACGAGGTCGAGCTGCTGCTGGGCAACTCGCGCAGCCCCAAGCTGCCTGACGCCGCCGGCGAGCCGTCGCGGCGCGGCAAGGTGGCCGACGTGTTGTTCGAAGAGCTGCAGACCGAGATCGGCCGCGAGTTCCTCCGCGAGCCGATGGCGCGCGGGCTGCTCTACATCGGCGG
Organism: uncultured Archangium sp.; assembly: GCA_964459885.1. Lineage (GTDB taxonomy): Bacteria > Myxococcota > Myxococcia > Myxococcales > Myxococcaceae > Archangium_A. The sequence continues at coordinate 13,991 of CAYWON010000024.1, read as the reverse complement.
CCCCGCGGTGAAATCAGAGCTGCCGATCGTGCGCGCGCTGGACAACGCGCCCTCCGACTTTGCGCCGCGGGTCTACCTGCTGGGGCGTCACGCCGATCTCCAGGAGCACCCGGCCATGACGCCGGTGTTCCTCGAAGGCGACGATCGCCTCGCGCGCCACGAGTTCCTGCTGTGGATGGGCGACGGCTCGGCCTACGCGTTGTTGCAGCGCCGCGGTCGTGGCGCGACGTGGGGCTTTCACACCTCTGACCCGACGCTGGTCGAGGGGCTCGTCTCGAAGCTGCAGACGGCCTACGACCTCCAGCCCTACTGATCTCAACCGATGGCGACCGCGCGCAAAGTCCTGCTGGCAGACCCTGACGTCGGCGCGGTGCGCGCGCTCACCAAGGCGCTGCGCGCGCGCGGCTACCAGGTGCAGTACGCGCCCGACGGCTCGAAGGCGCTCGAGGTCTCGGTGCTGCGGCACCCCGACGTGATCCTCTTCGACGAACTCTGCACGCTCATCGAGGCGAGATCGTTCATCCAGATCCTCGGGTCGAACCCGCGCACTGAAGACATCCCTGTCGTCGTCACCACCGCGTCTCGCGACCTCGACCGCTTCCGCCAGCTGCGCGAAGGGGTGCTGACCAAGCCGTTCAACATCGACGAGGTGATCGCCCGCATCGATCACCTCTGCCGACGTGGTGAAGCGGCGCAGCGGCTGCGTGGCGACGCGCAGGAGATCGAAGGCGGCCTGAGTCAGCTGCCGCTCGCCGATCTCATGCAGATCATGGCGATGAATCGGCGCACCGGCCGGCTCTCGCTGCATCACGGCCAGGAGCGCGGCGAGATCCAGATCGCCGACGGTCGCCCGGTCAACGCGCGCGTCAACGACATCGAAGGTGAGAAGGCGTTGTTCCGCCTCGTCGGCTGGCGCGATGGCACGTTTGCGTTCAAGCCGGGGCCCCCGGCGGCGCGCAGGAGCATCAACCGCGCGATGGAAGACGCGCTGCTCGAGGGCATGCGTCAGACCGACGAGCGCGAGCGGCTGCTCGGCGCGCTGCCCGGCCTCGCGCAGATGCTGGCGCTGGTGCCCGACAGCGCGGAGCTCATCGATCCACACCCGGTGACCAAAGAGATCCTCCGCGTGTTGAGCCAGCCGCGGAAGTTGAGCGAGCTGCTCGACCTCGCAGACGCGGCAGACCTCGACATCCTCGGCGCGCTCATCACGCTCATCGAGAAGGGCGTGGTGCAGCGCTTCGACGCCGTCGGCCTGGAAGAAGCGCCGCTGCTCGGCGCCGCCGAGGTGCACGCGCTGCGCGGCAAGCTGCTGCGCGGGCGCACGCACCGGCAGGCCCTGGTGGCGAAGGTCTTGTTGTGCGGCACGGGCCCGAAGGCTGGCCGTTGGTTCCTGCGATCGCTCAAGGGGCTCAAGAGCTTCAGCCGCGACCCGTCGTGTCTGCGCAGCAGCTTCGGCACGCTGGGCACGCTCGAGGTCAGCGACGTGTTGAAGGTCGACTTCGTCTTCGTGCCCACGGCCGAAGCCGCGCGGCCGCTGTGGCGACCGTTCGTGTCGGCGGCGCTCGGCGCGCTGGTGCTGGAAGAGTCCGACTCGGTGATGAAGCTGGCGCGCTACTGCGCGTTCGATCTGCGGTTGCCGGTGGTGCTGGCGACCGGGCCTGCGTCGGGCGGCCTCAACGTGGCCACGCTGCTGCCGGCGATGCTGCGCGGCGCGCCGGCGGGGGCCGTGATGATCGACTCCGACGTGTCGACCGCTGTGCGCACGCTGCTGCTGTCGGGCATGCGGACGCCTTCGGGTGAGATGCCCGAAGCGATGGCGTCGTCACTCGACGGCTGAGTCGGCCTCTTTCGAACGGCCCTCGACGCCGCGCGCCGCGACCGCGTCATCGACGTCACCACCGAGGCCGCCGATGGCCAGGTGCTGCTCGATGACCGCGTTCCGCACGGCGCGAATCAGCGCCACGCGATCTTCACCGAAGGGCTTCACGTCGATGGGCTTGCCCACGCTGACGGTGATGGGGCCGGGTTTGATGTTCCACGAGTTCTTGGGCATCACGCTGCCCGAGCCCGCGATGGCCACGGGCACCACCGGCACCTGCGCGTGCAGCGCGAGCGCGAACGGGCCCTTCTTGAACGGGAGCACGCGCTGATCGTCACTGCGGGTGCCCTCGGCGAACATCACGATGCTGATGCCGCCACGAATGCGCGCGCCGGCGAGCTCGAGCGACTTGAGCGCGTTGCGGTGGTTCGAGCGATCGATGAACACGAACTTCGCCAGCGTCATGTACCAGCCGGTGATCGGCACGTACTGCAGCACCTTCTTGGCGACGAACCGGAAGTTCACCGGCAGCGCGACGAACAGCGCGGGGATGTCGATGGTGCTCTGGTGGTTGCTGGCGAAGATGTACGGCTGGTTCGGGTCGAGGTGCTCGAGGCCGACGACCTTCAGCGTCGCGCCGCCCGCCCAGAGCAGCACTGGCGACCACCACCGCTGCACGATCACCATCGACGCTGACGGGTTCAGCGTCACCAGCATGACGATGAGGCAGATCGGAAAAAGAATGGTTGTGTAGACGACGGCGACGAAGACGCAGAACAGGTTTCTCAACATGACTTAAGGCCCTACGAGCGCCTTGAACTCAGGCGTGGTTGCGAGAAAGGCAAAGGCGGGATCGGCGGCGACCTCGACAGGGCGCCAGTCGGCCCCGGCGGCGGCGCGCGCGGCCGAGAGGTTGAGCAGCGCATCGGTCTGGCGCGACTGCGCCGCGGCGAGTCGGGCGAGGCCGTAGCTGCCGAGCGGAGACTTCGGGTGCGCGCGCGCCAGACCGTCGAGCGTGGCCTGCGCGTCGCTGTAGCGCTTGAGCGCGATCTGGGTGGACCCCAGCAGGTAGATGCTCTCAGGCGCGTCGCCGAGGCCCGACACGATCGTCAGCGCTGCGTCGGCGTCACCGTCGGCGCCGCGCGCCAACAGCGCCCGCACCTGCACCCGTTTGAACGTCAACGAAGCGGGGTCAACCACCGTCGACAAGAGCGTCAATGCAGCGCCCGCGTCACCAACCGCCAGCGCGCTGCGAGCCAACCCCTCGACGGCGTCTTCACACGTGGCGTCGAGCTCCACGGCGCGTTGCCAGGCGGTGACGGCTTCCGCGTTGCGACCGAGGTGCCAGAGCGCGGCGCCCAGGCGTGCGTGCGTCAACGCGAGCTCCGGTGAGAGGTCGCGCGCGGCTTCCCACTTGCTGCGCGCTTCTTCCCAACGGCCGGCGACCGCGGCGGCGTCGCCTTCAGCGAGACGCGCTTCGACCGGCTTGCGGCACGCGCACAATGAAACGAGCACGATGAGCAGAACGGGGGGCCGCACGGCGGGCGGGGTGTAGCAGAACAACGCTCGACTGACGCGGGTGGCGGAATTAAGTGAGCGGGCTCACGTGCCTGGTCAAAAGTTCATCGCCATCGCGGGCAATATCGGCGCCGGAAAGACCGAGCTGACGGCCTTCCTCTGCAAGAAGTACGGCCTCAAGCCTTTCTACGAGCCGAACGATCAGAACCCGTATCTCGCCGACTTCTACAAGGACATGAAGACCTGGGCGTTTCGCAGCCAGGTGTTCTTCCTGACGCACAAGTTCCGGCTTCACAGAGAGCTCGAGCGCAGCTCCGGTACCTCGCTGCAGGACCGCACGATCTACGAAGACGCTGAGATCTTCGCGAAGAACCTCTCGCGCCAGCGCTTCATCGATAAGCGCGACTGGAAGACGTACTGGGAGCTCTACGAGACGATCGCCGCGTCGCTGCGGCCGCCCGATCTCATGATCTACCTGCGGTGCCCGGTGAAGACGCTCAAGCAGCGCATTCGCCTGCGCGGCCGCAAGATGGAGCAGGACATTCCCACCGCGTACCTGAACCGGCTCAACGGTCTCTACGAAGACTGGTTCAGCCGTTACGAGATGAGCCCGGTGCTGGTGCTGCCGACCGACACGCTCGACTACCTCACCAACCTCGTCGACCGGGTCGACCTCTTCAGGCAAATCGAGAAGCACCTGTGACGACGCGAGCTGTCTACATCGTCGCCACCGAAGCAGACGAAGCGCTGACGCCCGAGCTCATCAAGAACGCGTTCGAGGCCGAAGAGGTGGAGCTGTCATTCGGTGAAGACGGCAACCTGTTTTCGGTGCGCGCTGATGAGTCGCGCGTCGACGTGCAGTTCGAGCCGCGCCTCGCGCCGCTGGGCTGGTCTCCCGATCTGTTGACCGGTGGGCCAGAGCTGCGCGCGCAGTTGGAGCAGGCGCGCGGCTTCTACCGGATCAGCTACGAGCCCGGAAAACCGCAGCCCAGCGTCGCGGCCTTCGAAGCGCTGTGGACGGTGCGCACCTTGCTCGAGCTCTGTGACGGTGTGGCCGTCGACATCACCAGCTTCAAGCTGCACTCGGCGCTCGACGTCGAGGAGATCACCGAGCTCGACTTCGACATTCGCGATCACATCAGCGTGCACGCGCAGGTGTTCGGCGAAGGCGAGCGCAACACGTGGGTGCACACGCACGGGCTGGCCAAGTTCGGCGCGCCCGACGTCGAGATGTTCCACATCGCCGAAGACGATCTGAACGCCGCCGAGACCTTCTTTCAGGAGCTCTGCGCCGATCTCGCGTTCGGTCAGGGGCCGCAGCCGCGCCAGGTGATCTCCACCAGCGTGGGCATGGGCTTTCAGTTGCTGCCGTGTGACGAGGGGCGCGCCAACCTGTACGGTGCCGACCCCGACGCGTTCACCGCGCACAACCAGGGCTTCCTGACCGTGGTGTCGCCGGAAGGCCGCCACACGATGTCGGACATCCTCAAGCACTACCGCGATCGCTTCACGAAGGAATCGGACGCCGAGGCCGAGCAGAAGCAGACCGACGCGTCGCGCCTGTTGCCGGTCTTCAAGGGCCGCTACATGCGCAAGGGTCTCATGGAGCCGCTGACGTTCCTGGTGCGCGCGCCGTTCGAGGTGCATCCCGCGGGTGTCGAGGACGAAGCGGAACAGGAACTCCTCTGGGTCGAGGTCGTACAGTGGGAAGAAGACTCACTGATCGGCAAGTTGGTGGAAGGCGGTACGCGGACGACGGAGTGGCGCAAGGGCTCGCACGTCGAGGTCGACGACTCGCAGATCAACGCGCTCGCAGTCGCGCGTGAAGGCCGACAACTGGAACCGGAAGAGATGGAGCGGCTGCTCCAGCTCGAGCGTCCGGCGTAGCGCAATCGTCACGAGGGAGAACGAATGGCCGCGCTGTTGTTGCTGACGGGCCCGCAGGCCGGGCGCCGCTTGGAAGTGCAGGGCGAGGTCTTCATCGGGCGCAGCCCGTCGTGCACCATTTCGCTCGAAGACGCGAAGGTCTCGCGCCGCCACGTGCGCCTCTTCGTGGAAGACGGTCAGGCGCGCGTCAGCGACCTCGGCTCGCGCAACGGCACGCTCGTCAACGGCGAGAAGCTCGAGCAGGAACTCTCGCTGCTCCCCGGCGATCGCCTGCAGGTCGGCGACTCGACCATTCTCTTTGAGCCGTCGGCGCGCGCGTCGTTGTCCGATCGTGAGACCGACGGCGAGCACCACACGCAGCCCGTCGAAGAGCTGATCCCCGCGGTGGGGGCGGTCGCCGGGCTGTACCACGCCGGTGTGGCGCTCATCTCGGCCACGAGCGAAGCGATGGTGCTGCGCCGCGCGGCTGAAGAGCTCGGCCGCAGCGTGCACGCCGAGAAGGCCGCGGCGCTGCTCGGCGGCACTGAAGGCTTGATGACGGCCGCGGTCGTCGGCGCTGATTCGGTCGAAGTGCCGCGCTCGCTGGTGCGTGGCGCGCTGGAGCGCAAGGAAGCAGGCCGCGTGAAGGGGCTGCTGTGCGCGCCGTTGATCGCCTCGGGTGGCGCGCCGTTCGGCATCCTCTACGCCGAGCGGCCGGAGTCGTTCGGCGAAGAAGAGCAGCGCACCATCGCCGCGCTCGGTCGCCTCGCAGGTGAGGCCGTCACGTCGGTGCGCGGTCGTCAGGACGGCACCGCGCCGGTGGTGTCGCTCGTGGGCTCGAGTCGCCAGTTCCGCAAGACGGTGGACGCTGCGCGCCGCGCCGCCTCGGGCCAGGACATCGTGGTGTTGCACGGCGAGGCTGGCACCGGTCGCGCGCAGACGGCCCGCTACATTCACAGCCGTTCGTCGCGCGCGTTGGGGCCGTTCATCGTCGTCGATTGCCGTCGCTCGGCGGCCGAGACCGAAGAAGCGCTCTTTGGCCGCACCAGCGCGCCCGGCGTGCCGCCGCAGTCGTCGGCGCTGCTGAAGGCCGACGGTGGCACGCTGTTGCTGCTGAACATCGAAGCGTTGCCGCGCCACGCGTCGGAGCGCCTCGCGCGCCTCATCGCCCGCAAGACGGCGCCCGCGCGGCAGGGCGGCGAAGAGACCGTCGACGTGCGCGTGATGGTGACCGCGGGCGCGAACCTCGAGACCATGCAATCTCGCAGCGAGCTCGATGCGGAGCTGGCGCGGGCGCTGGTCGGCGTGGAGGTCGAGACGCTGCCGCTGCGCGAACGGAAGCCCGACGTGCTGCAGCTGTTCGACTGGTTCTGCGCCGAGCTGACGCGCACGCGGAAGAAGGAAGCGCCGAACCTCTCGCCTGACGCGAAGCGCCTGTTGGGCGATCACCACTGGCCCGGCAACGTCGAAGAGCTGCGGCTCGTGGCCGAGCGCCTGGCGCTGCTCTACGGCGGTGCTGAAGTGACGGCGCTGCACCTGCCGCCCGAAATTCAGGGCGGCGCGGCCGAGCAAGCGCCGCAGTCGCTGGCCGAGCGCATCTCGCGGCTCGAGCGTGACGCGATCTCCGAGGCGCTGCGCCAGGCCAACGGGAAGAAGATCCGCGCGGCGGCGGCGCTGGGCATCAGCCGCCCGACGCTGGACAAGAAGATCGACGAGTACAACCTGGTGGTGGAGAAGCGCCGCGCGTGAAACTGGTTTTCTCAGCTGAGGTCGCGGCGGCTCGCCGCACGTTGAAGCCCCTGGTCGCCCTCGAGACGTCGGTGTTGGCGCAGGGCCTGCCGTACCCCCACAACCTCGAGTGCGCCGAGCGCTGCGAAGCGGCGATTCGTGACGAGGGCGCCGTGCCCGCCGCCATGGCCGTCATCGACGGGCAGCTGCTGGTCGGGCTCGACGAGGCGCAGACCAAGAAGCTCGCGACCGGCAAGAAGCTGATGAAGCTCGGCTCGCGCGATCTCGCCATCGCCGTGGCGCGCAAGGCGACCGGCGGCACCACCGTCAGCGCGACGTGTGAGATGGCGGCGGCGGCCGGCATTCACGTCTTCGCGACCGGCGGCCTGGGCGGCGTGCACCGCGGCGTCGAAGCGCACATGGACATCTCGCAGGACCTCCCCGCCATCTCGCGTTGGCCCGTGGCGGTGGTGTGCGCGGGCGCCAAGTCGGTGCTCGATCTGCCGCGCACGCTGGAGTTGCTCGAGACGCTGTCGGTGCCTGTCGTCGGCGTCGGCACCAAGGAGCTGCCCGGCTTCTACAGCCGTGAGACGGGCCTGCTGGTCGAGCACCGCGTCGACGACGCGACGGAAGCCGCCGAGATGATCCGCGCGCGCCGCGATCTGAAGCAGGGCGGCATGGTGTTCGCGCTGCCGCCGCCGGCGAAGACCTCGCTCAAGCGCGGCGACGTCGAGAAGCACATCACCGCGGCCCTGGCGCTGGCGAAGAAGAAGAAGGTCGAAGGCAAGGCGGTGACGCCCTTCCTCCTCGCTGAGTTGGTCGAGCGCACGAAGGGCAAGTCGCTCAAGGCGAACCTGGCGCTGCTCGAGAACAACGCGCGCTTCGCAGCGAAGCTGGCGCTCGGCCTCGGCTGGCGCTGATGGAGCGCACCGTCTCTGCGCCGGGGAAGCTCTTCCTCGCCGGCGAGTTCGCGGTGCTGTGGGGCGGTGAAGCGCGGCTGGTCGCCGTCGGGCCGCGTGCCCACGCGCAGGTGCGCGGTCGCGACGATCGCCGGGTGCACGTGCTGCTCGACAGCGGTCGTCTCAGCGGCGACGCCACGCCAGCCGGCGTGCGCTGGTCGACGCCGGTCACCGACGAGTTCAAGTTCGTGGCGACCGCGATCGATCTCGCGTACCGGCTCTCAGGCGTCGAAGGCCCGGGCTTCTCGGCGGCGTTCGAGCCCTCGCCGCTGGTGAACGGACACAAGCTGGGCATCGGCAGCAGCGCGCGCGCCGCGGTGTTGGCCGTCGAGGTCGCGCGGTCGGCGCTGTCGGCCACGTGGGACGCGCTCAAGCTGGCGTTGTTGGCGCACGCCGACGCGCAGGGCGGGAAGGGCAGCGGCGGTGACGTGGCGTCGTCTTTCGCCGGCGGCGTGGTGCGGTACCGGCGCTTCGACGCCTCGGCGTTGCTGACGGCGGCGGCGCGCGGTGGCCTCGTCGCGGCGGTCGAGCAATCGCAGCCCGTGCACCTCGCGCGCATGGGCGAGCCGGTCTTTCCGCTCATCTACGCGTTCAGCGGCAAGGCCGCTTCGACGACGGGCCTCGTCAAAGAGGTCGAGCGGCGCCTCGACGTAGAAGGCCGCAAGCGCTTCGTCGATCGCTCCGACGCGCACTCGGCAGCCCTCGAGCACGGGCTGCTTCGCCGCGACTTCGAGGCTGTGAAGTCGGCGAGCGGTGCGCTGCAGGCGCTCCTGTGGGAGCTCGAGGTCACGCGCACCGACGAGCTCGAGCGCATTCTCGGCATCGCGCGCACGTTCGGCTGCGGCGGCAAGCAGAGCGGCGCGGGCGGCGGTGACGGCGCCATTCTCTTCGCGCCTGACGAGGCCACCGCGACGCAGCTGATCGACTCATTGCAAGCGCGCGACTTCGTCGCCTTCCGCGTCAACCCAGAACGTGGCTTGCAAGGTGAAGCGACCCGCGCAGGGGCGCTCTCAGACTGGCTCGACGCGATCGACTGACCGTCAGCACTCGCACGAGATCTCGAGCGCCGCCGAGACGCGCACGCACGAGAACCGGCAGGTGCCCACATCGGTCACCTTCACGTGGCGCTCGACGTTGCACTCGTTCACCGGCAGCCACGACGGCCCGGTGGTGCACGTCAGGGAGCCCGGCAGTTGCTGCACGAGGTTCAGCTCGTCGGCGACCTGCGTCCAGTTGAGGAAGATGCCGTTACAGGCTTCCTCGCCTTCGCCGATGTTGGCGCGGCCGAGGTCGACGGGCGGCAGGGCCTGACGCACCACGCTCTCGAGCACGCCGCCGTCAGCGATGGGGCCGTAGACCGCTTGCTGCGACAACGTGAACACGGTGCCGCCATCGCCGCGCACGCCGATGAACTGCACGCCGGCGTCACCCACGAAGCGCTTCGGGGTGCAGTCGTCCGCCACCGCCGTGACGTCGACCATCACCAGCCGGCCTTCGAAGTCTTCTTCGGGCTCGTCACAGCCCGTCGTCGCCACCACAGCCAGAACCGCCAAGAAGATCAGTCGCATAGGAGACCAAAAAAATTAGGGGGAACCGGCTTTCACCAGTTCCCCCTGTGCCCAGGAGAGGACTCGAACCTCCACGCTGTTGCCAGCACTAGACCCTGAATCTAGCGCGTCTACCAATTCCGCCACCTGGGCGAACGGCTGCGGCTCAATACGTTGTCGATGACGGAGCTGTCAACGAAGACCTGACGCTCACGTGAACTTCTTTGGTGGCCACGTGCCTTCGGCCTCCATCGCCTTCCGGATGACGGGGTTCTCGTCCATGAAGGCCTTGAGCGACTCTTCGGTGATCCAGATCTCCACGTCGCCGGTGCCGACCTTCGCCTGGCAGGCGAGGCGCGACGTCGGCTTCACGTCGTAGGCGAGGTCGAGGCGGTCGAGCTCCATGTCGTCCTGCTCGGACAACGACTCGAGGCCCTTCTTCACCCACACGTGGCACGTCGAGCACGCGCACGCGCCGCCACACGAGTGACCGACCTGGGCGTCCACCTTGTCGGCGGCGTCGAGAATGGAGGTGCCCTCGGGCACCTCGACCGTCAGCTCCTGCAGCGGGCTGCGAAACGTCACGCGGGGCACGTCAGAACTCCTCCATGCGGTGGCCCACGGCGGCTTTGCCGATCGCGCGGTCCATGATCTTTTCGACGAAGGGGCGGGCGAGGCCGTCGACCTCGGTGATGACCGCCTTGAGCGCCTCGTGGCTCGTCTCGGTTTTCGTGAGGCCGGCCAGCCGCTCGAACTGCTTCTCCAGCTCGGCGCGCTCTTCGGTCGACAGCAGGTCGCCGTTCTCCTTGAGCTGCTTGGCGCCGTCGATGAGCAGCCGCTGCGCTTCGACGCGTTGCTCGGCCAACAAGCGGCGCTGCATGTCGTCTTCGGCGAAGTCGATCGAGTCGAGCAGCATCTGCTCCATCTCTTCGTCGGTGAGGCCGTGCGTCGGCTTGACGGTGATCTGCTGCTCGACGCCGGTGGTCTCTTCTTTCGCCGCGACAGAGAGAATGCCGTCGGCGTCGACGCGGAAGGTCACCTGCACGCGGCCCATGCCCGCGGCCATCGGCGGAATGCCCGAGAGCCGGAAGCGCGCCAGCGATCGATTGTCGTCGACCAGCTCGCGCTCGCCCTGCACCACGTGGATGTCCATACCGGTCTGGCCGTCCTGGAACGTGGTGAAGATCTGCGCCTGCGCGATGGGGATGCTCGAGTTGCGGGGGATCAGCTTCTCGACGACGCCGCCCATGGTCTCCAGACCCAGCGAGAGCGGGATCACGTCGAGCAGCAAGACCTCATCGCGACGGTCTTCGTTGGTCAGCAGGTCGGCCTGGATCGCAGCGCCCAGCGCCACCACCTCGTCGGGGTTGAGGTCCGACAGCGGCTCCTTGCCGAAGGCCGAGCCCACGAACGAGCGCACCGCGGGCACGCGCGTCGAACCGCCGACGAGCACCACGCCCTTGATGTCTTCGGCCGTCACGCCCGCGTCTTTCAGCGCGCGACGCACCGCGAGGCCGGTCTTCTGCAGCAGCGGCGAGATCCACTCGTCGAACTGCGCGCGGGTGAGCGGGAAGGGCGCGCCTTCGAAGTCGATGGTGGTCTCGGCGGCGTCGGTCAGGCGCTCCTTGGCGGCCTTGGCGAGCTGCAAGAGCGTGGCGATCTGCCCAGGCGTCGGCGCCGTGATGCCGCGCGCTTCGAAGATCTTCGCGACGACCGCGCGATCGAAGTCATCGCCGCCGAGCGCCGAGTCGCCGCCGACGGACTTCACCTGGAAGACGCCGTCGATGAGCTCAAGGATCGAGATGTCGAACGTGCCGCCGCCGAGGTCGTACACGGCGTAGAGACCCTGGACGCCCTTGTCGAGGCCGTAGGCCAGGGCCGCGGCGGTGGGCTCGTTCAGCAGCCGCAACACCTCGAGGCCCGCGAGGCGCCCCGCGTCTTTGGTGGCCTGTCGCTGCGCGTCGTCGAAGTAGGCAGGCACGGTGATCACGGCCTGCTCGACCTTGCCGGCGAAGTGCGATTCGGCGCGGCGCTTGAGCTGACGCAGCACCTCACCCGACACCTCGATGGGCGTCACGGGCTGGCCGCCGGCCACCTTGAAGCGCACCACGCCGCTGCCCTCGACGAACTCGTAGGCGCCGAGCTTCCGGGTCTCGCCGTCGCCGAGCGACTTGCCCATGAAGCGCTTGGCCGACTTGATGGTGTCGGTGGGGTGCTCAGGCAAGAGCGCGACGGCGCGACGGCCGACGATGACCGAGCCGTCCTTCGAATAGTGAACGACCGACGGCAGCAGCTTCGCGTCGCCTTCGTCGGCGGCGAGGCAGACGGGTTTGCCGTTGATGACGGCGGCCACCAGCGAGTTGGTGGTGCCGAGGTCGATGCCCACCACGCTGCCCTTCGGCTTCAGCGGGTCGTGGATCTGCAGAAAGCCCTTCACGACAACAGCTCCTCTTCGAACGCGTCGACCTCTTCGAGGAAGCGCGAGTAGTAGCGCACACGACCGAGATTGACGGTGGCGGTGGTGACGTCGTCAGCGCGCAGCGCGGTCTGCGCCGCGGCCATCGCGCGGTCCTTCGCGGCGCGGATCTCCCTGGCCATGGCCTGCGCGGTCTCCAGCTTCTTGCTGGCGCGGGCGGCCTCGAGCGCCTCCCGGCGTTCCATGATCTCCTCGAGGAACTCCATCGGCATCGTCACCTTCGCCGCCGCGTCTTCGGTGTCGAGCTTCACGCCCTTGAGCTCAAGCACGTAGAAGGCGCGTCGCACTGGGTCGCGCAGCGTCTTGATGGCCTCGTTGAGCGCGGCGGTCTTCTCGGCGGCGATGCGGCGCGTGCGCGCGTCGGCCTGCACGAGCCGATCGGGGTGGGTCTCGAGCGAGAGCTGCCGGTGCTGAGCCTCCAGCGCCTTCACGTCGAGGTCGACGGACGGCGCGAGGCCAAAGATCTCAAAGTGCGTCACAGGTCACACCGTGAACGAGTCACCACAGCCGCAGGCGGCCTTCTCGTTGGGGTTGCGGAGCTTGAAGCCCGAGGCGAGCAGCCCCTCTTCGAAGATGAGCTCGGTGCCCATCAGGTAGAGGTAGCTCTTCGGGTCGACGAACACGCGCACGCCGTCGCGCTCGAAGATCTTGTCGCGCTCGCGGGGCTTGTCCGTCCACTCCATGTGGTACGCCAGCCCGCTGCAGCCGCCGCCCTTGACCGCGATGCGCAGGCCGGCGTCGGGCGTCTGGCGCTCAGTCAGCAACGACTGCAGGCGCGTCACGGCGCTGTCCGTCAGGCCGATGCCCTTGATGGTGGGCTTGGCCGAGGCGGGTGCCGCAGTGGTGGCGGCCGCGGGCGTCATTCAGGCTCCCTTGCGCGCGGCGCGCTTGGCGCGGAAGTCCTCGATGGCCGCCTTGATGGCGTCTTCGGCGAGCACCGAGCAGTGGATCTTCACCGGAGGCAGCGACAGCTCCTTGGCGATCTCCTTGTTGGTGATCTTCATCGCGTCGTCCATCGACTTGCCCTTGACCCACTCGGTGACGAGCGAGCTGGAAGCGATGGCCGAGCCGCAGCCGAAGGTCTTGAACTTCGCGTCTTCGATGACGCCTTCGTCGCTGATCTTCAGCTGCAGGCGCATGACGTCGCCGCAGGCAGGGGCGCCGACGAGGCCGGTGCCGACGTTGGGGTCGTTCTTGTCGAGCGTGCCGACGTTCTTGCTGTGCTCGAAGTGTTCGATGACTTTTTCGCTGTAGGCCATGGTCGTTTACCTCTCTTGAAAATCAGTGCGCCTTCCACTCGATGGACTTGAGGTCGATGCCCTCTTTGGCCATCTCGTAGAGCGGGGACATGTCGCGCAGCTTGGTGACCGCGCGCACCATCAGGTCGATGACGTAGTCGACCTCCTCTTCAGTGCTGAACCGGCCCAACCCGAAGCGGATCGAGCTGTGCGCCATCTCTTCTTCGACGCCGAGCGCGCGCAGCACGTACGAGGGCTCGAGCGAGGCCGACGTGCAGGCCGAGCCTGACGAAACGGCGACATCCTTGATGGCCATCATCAGCGCTTCGCCTTCGGCGAACGCGAACGAGACGTTCAGGTTGCCGGGCAGGCGCGACGCCATTGTCCCGTTGATCGTCAGGTAGTCGAGCTTGGCGGAGATGCCCTTCCAGAGGCGCTCGCGCAGAAGCAGGAGCCGGGCGCTCTCGGCCTCGAGCTCGTTCTTCGCCAGCTCGGCGGCGGCGCCGAAGCCCACGATGCCCGCGACGTTCAGCGTGCCCGACCGCATGCCGCGCTCGTGACCACCGCCGTCGATCTGCTCACGCACGCGCACGCGCGGCTTGCGACGCACGTAGAGCGCGCCGACACCCTTGGGTCCGTACATCTTGTGCGCCGACAGCGAGACCAGGTCGGCCTTCGAGTCTTCAACGTTGAAGGTGACCTTGCCCGCTCCCTGAACAGCGTCGGTGTGGAAGAGCACGCCGCGCTCGCGGCAGATGGCGCCGATCTCGTTGACCGGCTGCACCACGCCGATCTCGTTGTTGGCGAGCATCACCGAGACGAGGATCGTCTTGTCGGTGA